>DATARE010000452.1:0-1830 GCA_036264295.1 Micropepsaceae bacterium
CTGGGCTTCGTGGCCTTCACCAGGCGGCGGACCGACGAGGCGGTCGAGGAATTTCAGCGCGCACTCGATCTCAATCCGAACTTTGCCGCTGCGCACGGCTTTCTCGGCTGCGCGCTTGCCTTTGACGGCCGATCCGAGCAAGCCATAGAGCACATCGAGCAAGCCACCCGAATGAGTCCGCACGATCCGCAGAATGCCTTGCTCAATGCGGCCCTCGCTGCCGCTCATTATCAGGCTGGCCGCTACGGCCAAGCCGTCGGCTTTGCTCGTAAAGCCATTCAACAGCGATTCGAATTGACCAACGGTCATCGAATTTACGTCGCCAGCCTGGCCCAGGCGGACCGGATTGATGATGCTCGCGCAGCCCTGGCGCGACTGCAAGAATTGCATCCGGATAATTCGATTGCCTGGATCGAGCGCAACGTCCCTTACACGCCGGGACCGATGGCAAAATTCCTCGAAGGCTTCCGCAAGGCGGGACTGCATTAGGCTCAAGGCTCGGCTTTGCGAATGTCGGTTCCTGGCACATCGCGTCAGTCTCGCAATTCGGGGCACTTCCGCTGCTGGTGGGAGCAGACATGACCATCGGACCGCATCCAACGCGAATGACCCGCATCGGACATCGGCGATCCGGCCGCCTCCTCTAAGTCCGTTAACATCCGGGATTGACAGCCGCGCCCGCCGTGTCGCACACTTCCGCCGGGTGGATACGACCCGCTGCTTGCGCCCCGCCGGGGTACGGTGAACGTATCGAGCCGCTTCAGGCTCCCTTTGCCCGAGCGAACGAGTCAGCAACGCAAGCACCTGACGTCCCTCGTTCGTCAATGCAAAGGACCATCCCATGCGCGATTTCCGCGATGCGAAGGCTATGGCGCAGACCTTGCGCGAGGCGCTGAAAGCCAAATCCGTCGATCTGACCCACAGCGAAAGTCTGGAACTCATAGCCAAAGCTTTGGGGCTTCACGACTGGAACGAGCTCAGCGCCCAAATCCAGTCCGAGAGTGAGGGCGCTGTGGTCAAACCGATCATCCCGGCAAGCGCTGCGCCCCTGGCGGCTTGCGCTGATCTGCCTGTTGTGCCGATGCGCGATATCGTGCTCTTGCCGCAGATGATCGTGCCGCTTTTCGTCGGCCGCGACGCGTCGATACGCGCACTCGAACGTGCAATGGCATCGGACGGGCGTGTCCTCGCGGTGACGCAGCGGCGCGCCGAGGACGATCTTCCCGCCCCGAGTGCCCTTTATGGCGTCGGCACCATCGCAAGCGTGATCGAGCTCGTGAAGCTCCGCGACGGGACGCCCAAAGTTCTGGTACAGTGCCTGAAACGTGCGGCGATCGCGCAATGGGCGGAGGGTCCGTTCCTCGCAGCCGCCGTCGGCCCGATTGAGGAAACGCGTGGCAATGACGAGGAGGCCCTGGCGCTCTCGCGCGCGTTGCGGGAGAAGCTGAAGGCCCATCGCATGATCGATCTTCTCTATGGTATCTACGGCCGCCTTTCGGACATCGAGGAGCCGGGCCTGCTTGCCGACGCCGTCGCAGCGCACCTGCGGGTCAAGATCGAGCAGAAGCAGGAAATCCTGGAGGCCGCCGACGTGATCACGCGGCTGCAAAAGGTCCTCGCCCTGATGCAGGCTGATCAGCAAGCGGCCTAGCGTGTCGCCGATCCCACGGCGCGGACCGAGCGCTCGAGGTAGGTACTGACGGCCAATTCTTGGTTCTGCTGGTTCTGCTGGCGCCATATGTCGCCAGCAGTCCACGGCTGGCCAGCATTCGTTCGAACCTTGGAAACACTTCTACGAGCCGCGAGGCCGTCCCCGCATTGAGTTGCAGC
>DATARE010000472.1:0-2251 GCA_036264295.1 Micropepsaceae bacterium
AGCCGGAGAACATCGTCGGCGTGCTCCACGCCAAGGACCTGCTGCGGACATTGATGAAACATCAGGGCAATCTGAAGGGCATCGACATCATGTCGCTGGCCTCCGAGCCCTGGTTCGTGCCCGACACGACGAATCTGGAAGAGCAATTGCGTGCGTTCCGCGACCGCCGCGAGCATTTCGCGCTGGTTGTCGATGAATATGGCGTGCTGCAGGGGCTGGTCACGCTGGAAGACATTCTGGAGGAGATCTTCGGCGACATCGGCGAAGAGCTTGACCGGCACGTTCCGGAAGGCGTCCGCCCCCAGGCCGATGGGTCGTACAATGTCGATGGTTGGACACCGGTTCGCGACCTCAACCGCGAGCTCGAGTGGAGCCTGCCCGATGAGGTGGCGACGACGGTCGCGGGCCTCGTCATCCACGAAGCCCGGGTGATTCCCGAGGCCGGGCAGGTGTTCTCGTTTTTCGGCTTCAAGTTCGAGGTGCTGCGGCGCCAGCGCAATCAAATCATGGCGCTGCGCATCACACCGCCCAAACCCGAACCAGTAGACGACAGCGGTTAACTCCGCTCTGCTTCTTCCGGCGTCAGCGTGGTTAAAGCGAGCGCGTGCAAACCCGCCTCGATCTCCTCGGCAACCACGGCATAAACACGCCGCTGACGTTCGACGCGGCCAAGACCCTTGAACGCCGCCGAGACAATGCGCACCCGGAAATGCGATTCACCACCTTCGCGCGCTCCCGAATGGCCGGCATGGCGGGAGCTTTCGTCCTCTATCGCAAGGATTTCCGGAGCGAAAGCAGCTTGGAGCTTCGCGCGCAATCTGTTTGCCACCGATCCTGAATGGGCCATGAACCCGCTCTAGAGGGAGTTGCCGGCCGTCTGTCAAGCCTTTCGTTTCCTTGTCTTTTAGAAGTTGCGCCCCATAATGAGCCTATGAGTTCGGCAACGTACCGTCCGCGTTTCGGCTACGACATCCGCATCAATGCACAGCGGCCGCAGCTGATTCCGCCCGCCTCCAAGCGCTGCGCGGCGCCGGGTTGCCGCGAGCCGGCCGAAATCAGCGTGCCGAAATCGCGCCAGAACATGGATGACCGCCATTGGCTTTGCCGGGTGCATTTGCGCGAGCACAACGCGCATTGGGATTACTTCGCCGGCATGAGCCATGAGGCCATCGAGCGGTTTTGCCTGGATGCGATCACCGGACACCGCCCCACCTGGCCGCTGGGCAAGCGTGCGGCGGCAAGCCGCGAAGAGCAGGCAGCGCCCAAGCGAACCGCCTATTCCAGCTATCATTTCGACGACGGATTCGCCGTTTTCGAGGAGGCGGCCGAGGCCGCCCAATCGCGCCGGCGATCGCGCTTAACCAAACAGCAGCTCGACGCGCTCGCGGTTCTTAATCTCGAAGACAACGCCACCTTGCACGAGATAAAGGCCCGGTATAAGGAACTCGTGAAACGCTTTCACCCCGACGCCAACGGCGGAAACCGGGGCACAGAAGAGCGGCTGAGGCAGGTCATCAAGGCCTACGGTCATCTCAGGGCGACAGGTTTCGCGTAAGAGAAAGGCGCGGCCCCACCCAGGGAAACGCACCGCTCCGCCCGGCCAAAATCTGCGCCGCCAGAATGATGGAATGAAGCATGCCTATGAATGGTCTTGATGCCGCCGCCGCGCCGGACATGATGGTCGATGTGCGCAACACGTTCGGCCTGGACGTTGCCATGAGCGTTCCGGCCTTTTCCAAGCCGAACGAATATGTGCCCGATCTGGATACGGCCTATGTGTTCGACCGCGAGACCACGCTGGCGATCCTGGCGGGCTTTGCCCATAACCGGCGCGTTCTGATCCAGGGCTATCACGGCACCGGCAAATCCACCCATATCGAACAGGTCGCCGCGCGGCTGAATTGGCCCTGCGTGCGCGTGAACCTGGACAGCCATATCAGCCGCATCGACCTGGTCGGCAAGGACGCCATCGTGCTGAAGGAAGGCAAGCAGGTCACCGAATTCCGCGAAGGAATTCTGCCCTGGGCGATTCAGCATCCCGTGTGCTTGTGCTTCGACGAATATGATGCCGGGCGGCCCGACGTGATGTTCGTGATCCAGCGTGTTCTGGAGGTACAGGGAAAGCTGACGCTGCTGGATCAGAATCGCGTCATACGGCCGCATCCGTCGTTTCGGCTTTTTGCCACGGCCAATACCGTCGGCCTGGGCGATACCTCGGGGCTTTATCACGGCACACAGCAGATCAATCAGG
>DATARE010000555.1:0-21698 GCA_036264295.1 Micropepsaceae bacterium
CGGCGCTGCTTCGACATTTGCTCCAAAGCGCTGGACAGCCGTGGCCAGCTGTTCGATTGGCCGGATTTGATTGCGCAGGACGACGAAGCAAACCCCGGCGATGCCGATGGCCAGGAGCAATGCGAGCAACGAAAGCCGCAAGCCTGTGACCTGTTCGGTCAAGGCACTGTGTGCCTCAAGGACCAGATAGCGGCCGTCGCGAAGTTGCACGACAAGACGGATGGGATGCGGCGCCAACAGACGATAGCGGGTCCAATAGGTAAGGGGCGCGCGCGGGTCTGCTTCCAGGTCGCGCGCAACTTCGATCGGGCGGTGGTCCAGCGCGTTTCCATACGCGTTGAGCGCCAGCGTCATCCCCGGCATGGCGGCGGTGCCTTCCGAAGGAGGGGATTCGCGCGACACCGATAACGTCAGTTCGGGCGCATTCAGCGCGCGCAATAGAATGGGAAGGTCTTCATTGGAGGCGTGTTCGATGAGGTCGGCAATCGCACCCACGCGTGCAGGTGCGGGCATGGCAATGCCGAGCAACAGGCTGCGCCAATTGGCCAGGCCCAACGCTACGGCCAGCAGAACCACCAGCACGATGGTTCCCGCCAATACGAGGCCGATCCTGAAGGCAAGCCCGCGCATTCCGTCAGACCTTGGTCACGGAGGTGGCGAACAAATAGCCGGCGTTGCGGATGGTCTTGATAATGACCGGTTGCGACGGCGCGCGTTCGATCTTCCGGCGCAAACGCGACAACGCGACGTCGATGGAACGGTCGAATGCTTCCCAGTTGCGGCCCTTTGTCATGTCCATGAGCTGATCGCGCGACAGGACGCGATGGGGCGCGTGGATGAAAACCGATAACAAGTCGAAGTCGCCGGTGGAAAGCTCGATCTCTTTCTCGTTCTCGAACAGACGGCGCGCATCGACGTCGAGCACGAAGCGATCGAAACGAAATCGCGTGGCACTTTGGGCGATCGGCGCCGCCGCCGGTGAGGTTCGACGCAACACGGCGCGGATGCGCGCGATCAATTCGCGGGGATTGAACGGTTTGGCCAGATAATCGTCGGCGCCGAGTTCTAGGCCGACGATTCGATCGATGTCGTCGCCCTTTGCCGTCAGCATCATGATGGGAATGTTGCTCGCCGCGCGCAATCGGCGGCAAATCGAGAAACCGTCTTCCTGGGGAAGCATGACATCCAGCAATACAAGATCGCCGCGGCGCTCGGCGAGGGATGCATCCAATTCGGCACCCGAACGCGCCAGCCTGACGTCATAACCTTCGCTGCCAAGCAAATCTTTCAGCAGAGGCCCAATCTCGCGGTCATCTTCAACGACAATAAGGGAAGCTGTTGCTGTCATGCGGCGGTTTTGCGCGCGCCGCGGCGAAAGTTCAAGCGCGGTTACACGCCGTTACACATCGAAACCTGCGGGACATGCGGGCGATACGCGAGAAACCTAAATTCCGTTTCGCGACGGCATGGTGCCGCCTGCTGTTATCGGAGTAGCCATAGTGTTCCATACAGCCAGATCCCTCCGGCTTGGCGTCTTGGCCTTGGCCGGTGCTCTCGCGCTCGGTGTGACCGCCTCGCATGCCCAAGAACTGATGCGACTCGGTCAATACGACGCGGACGGCGATCACGCCATCAGCATGGCCGAAGCGAAAACCGCGTTTAAGGCCGAATTTTCCGAACTCGACCAAAACCACGACGGTGCCGTGAGCGAGGATGAGTTCATGAATGCCCGTCTCGCAGCGCTTTCGCGGCTGGATACGGACCACAACGGCAAAATCACGCGTGCGGAAATGCGTGCGGCAATGCGCGCCAGACTCGGCCGCTGAAATCTTCGCCAAAGAAAGGGAATCACCATGAAATCGAAAATCTTCAAAATCGCAGCGATGACGCTGATGGCCGCCACGGCGCTTGCCATGACAGCTTCCGAGGCCTCTGCGCGGAGCTTCACGCGCTCGGGCTCGTTTACCGGCGCCTACGGGCGCGGGTTTACTCATAGCGCCAGCGTTAACCGGTCGCCGGGCTCTGTTTCGGGCACGCGCTCGCTGCAAACCAATGCCGGCTACGGCGGAACGCGCAGCTTCGAGCGTGGCTGTTCCGGCGGGATTTGCTCCGCCAGCTCCGCGACGACGACAAACTCCGGCAGGACCTGGTCGCGTTCAGGCTCCGTGTCGGCGCCGGGCAACGGCACCGCAAACTGGGACAGGACCGCCACGGGACCGAATGGCGGAAGCGTATCGCACAGCGGAAGTTGCACCGCGGGGGCGGGCTGTGCGCGTGACACAACGGTCACCGGGCCCAATGGCAATAGCTGGACGGCCGACCGCTCGGCCTATGCCAATGGCTATGGAGGACTGGATCGCACTGCCACGATGATCGGCCCGGAGGGCGGCAGCGCAAGCCGTTCTGTCGATACCTTTCGCTATCCGGGCGCTACGGCGCGCACCGTTACGACCACTGGACCGAATGGCGGCGAAATCAATCGCGGTTGGGTTGATTTCTATTAACAGCAACACGGACGGGGAGCGGGTTTCGTCCCCCGCTTCCCGTTCCTTTGTGAGAATCGTTCGATGCAGATTTCCAATCTTACTCTGCCACACCGCAGCTCCTATGTTCTGCTGGTTTTTCTGGTGCTGATCGCTGTGGAATTTCTTTGGTACCGCTGGCGCCGCACGCAAGGATATGACCTGAAGGAAAGCGCCGCTTCGCTCGTGATCGCTGTTGGGCGCAGACTCACCCGCATGGGTTCGTCCGTGCTGCTTCTGCCGGTTTTTCTATGGGTTTACGATCATCGGCTTTTCACGATTCCCATCAACAATGTGGGGTCGGTTCTCGGGCTCTTTCTGATTGTTGAGTTCTTCTACTATTGGTTTCATCGCTTCAGTCACACCGTACGCTGGATGTGGGCGTCGCATTCCGTGCATCATTCGTCGACGAAAATGAATTTGTCTGCCGCATATAGGGTTGGGTTTACCGATCTCTTCTCGGGCGATTGGATTTTCTTCCTGATGCCGATGTGGCTGGGCTTCAATCCGGTGGCGGTATTGGCCGCACTGGGTGCGAACCTCACTTACCAGATCCTTTTGCACACCGAGGTGATCGGCTCGCTTGGCCCCTTGGAATGGATTTTCAACACGCCTGCCCATCATCGCGTTCATCATGCCAAGAACGAGAGCTGTCTCGACAAGAATTTCGGGGGCATTCTCATTGTCTACGACCGGCTGTTCGGGACATTCGCAAAGGCTCCGGAAAATGAGCCTCTGCAATATGGGCTCGCCCAGAAATCCCCGAGCGTAAATCCATTGCGGATCGCATTCGGCGAATGGCTATCGATGTTCGCAGATTTGTGGCGCGCCAGGACGCCCGCGAACGCATGGCGCGCCGTCTTTGGCCGCCCGTGAAGGAGCAAGACATGTCTGGACGAAACAGAGACATGGATTGGGCCACGCGCGCGGTCGCCGGTTTGATGGTGGTGATGTTGCTTTCTGGCTGCGTGCGTGCCCTGCGTCATGCGGGTGAGCGTATGCGGCAAGGCAATTCGCCGGCGGCGACCGTTACCGCCGGGGATTCAGGCACGGTCGACGCGGTGCGGAGCGAATTGGAATATGTCGTCAAACAAGGTGCGCCCGGCGTGACCGCCATCGCCATGCGCGACGGCAAACAGATTCTCCGGGTCGATGTCGGAAAAATCGATTCCGCCACACAATATCCGATTGCGTCTTCTTCGAAATGGATGGCAGCCGCGCTGGTGATAAGCGTGGTGGATGAGGGCAGCCTGTCTTTGGATGAGCCCATCTCAAAATTTCTGCCGGAATTTCAAGGCGAAGCAGGCCGCATCACCTTGCGCGAATTGCTGGCCCAAACTTCCGGCACCGGCAGCCTGAAGGGCTTGGTCGATGTCCGGCAGAATCCACGGATCACGCTTGCCCAATCGGCGGCACAGATTGCGCGGCGGCCACTGGAGGACCCGCCCGGGGCGGTGTTCAAATATGGCGGTCCCGGCTTCCAAATTGCCGGCGCACTTGTCGAGGCCGCAACCGGCCATCGCTGGGCGGATCTGTTCGAGGAGCGCATCGCGCGTCCTCTCGGCATGGCTCATACCTATTGGACGCATCTTCCGGCCAGGGGGGTATCGCCCGCAGAGACGCGTAATCCCTTGCTGCAAGGCGGGGTTGTCACCACCGCGGACGATTACATGCGCTTCCTCGGCATGCTGGCGGACCATGGACGCTTCGCGGGCCGCCAAATCCTTTCAACAAAAGCCGTCGATGCGATGGAAACCATTCAGACCCTTGGCAAGCCCTTGGCCTATGTGCCTCCCGGCGCAATGGGGAACGCCCAATATGCACTCGGCAATTGGTGCGAGCGCTGGACAGCCGGCGGCCATTGCACGCTCGTGTCGAGCCCGGGCGCGTTCGGCACGTTCCCCTGGATCGATTGGCAGACCGGCACCTACGGCATCTTCTTCATGCGGGACCGGCTGCCCGGCGCGGTCGCCAATTTTGCCCGGGCAAGAAGGGCGATCATCGCAGGCGAAGAAAAAGCGTCATGACCCGTTGATGCTCAGAAATCCGGCGTTTTCGCCTGCGGCATCGCGTATTTTTCAGCCGCGAAGTGATTGCCGTTATTTTCGGCGCAGACGAATTCCTCCATCGCGCCCTTCTCGTTGCGATAGCGCATCATCCCGCCCCACGGCATGGTGAAAGCGCCGGGGTCTTCCACGGTGAAGCTGACTTCGATGCCCTTTGTCGTACCGCCCCCACCGCGGCGGCCGCCTGCCTGCACATTTGTGATCTTCCACCGCTCGGTGACGTGCAGCTGCTTGGTGTGCGGCGTGCGATAATTGTCGACGAAGCTCATCGGATGCTCGACGAAACCGACCGTGTCGATGACCAGCGTATCGCCGTTCTCGTAATGGCCGACGGATTCGCCGAACCAGGTTGGGCGCGGGTTCTTGGTGTGCGGCTGATTGAGATAGATGTGACGCACGAGCTGATCGCGTTCCCAGATCATGATCACTTCGTCGGGCTTCTGAATGAAATACATCGTGGTGGGCACCAGCAATTGCGCAGGCACGCCGCCGGGCCAGCAAAGCGAAGTGGCGACGAAGGGGATCGTTCCCTCCATCACCTCCTGATTGTATTTCTGCATCTGGGGCTTCACCCAATCCTGGAGGATGGGGCTGTTGAGATCCGCAACGCGCTCCGTCTTCTGACCCGGCTGCAGATTGCCGATATGGGGATAGCGCGGATCGTTGGTCACGGGTTTCGCACCCGACTTGGGATCGACATAATCGGTCGCATTCGAATTGATCATGGTCCAGCCCGTGCCCGGCGCCATGAAATCCGGAATGCCATCCTTTGCCGGTTTGTCCTGGGCAATGGCGGAACTCAGCGTGAGCGCTGCCACCGCGGTCAGCAAGATCGAACGGAACGCACGATGGGCAATTCTATAGTCGGACATCACAAAAATTCCTTTTTCGGATAGAGATGGGCGGACAATAGGACCTCTCATCCGGCTTGTCAGCGTTTTGCGAAAATGATCTTTACGTCATCATTGGCTTCCGCCGTTCCTTCGATGGAAAACGATTCATGGCTGCGCCACCCGTTTCGATCCTAGATACGCGTCACGATCAGGCGTTTCCGATATTGGACCCCGCAGAAATTGCGCGGCTACGCCGGTTCGGGGAAACACGCTCTTTCGCGGATGGCGAATATCTGGGTCGCGCCGGTTCCGCAGGCATGGGCATGTACATCATCCTATCCGGCGAAGTCGTCGTCAGGGACCATTGCGAGGCCGATACCGAAGCGCCAATCATCGTCCATGGTGCTGGTTCCTTTGGCGGCGAACTGGCGCAACTTTCCGGACGGCCGTCGCTGGTGGATGCCCAAGCCAAGGGTGCCGTCGAAGTGGTGGTCATTCCACCGCAGCAACTGCGCAACGTCCTGGTGGAAGAAGCCGAGCTTGGCGAACGCATCATGCGCGCGCTGATCTTGCGTCGCGTCGGCCTCATTCAGGGTGGCGTAGGGGGACCGGTTATCGTCGGCCCTGCCGGCAATGCCGATATCCTGCGTCTCGAAGGGTTTCTCACGCGCAACGGACACCCGCGCCAGATATTGGATTCCAATACCGATCCGGATGCCAAGGCACTGCTGGAACGGTTTCATGTTGCCGGCGGCGAATTGCCCATCGTGCTCTGTCCCGGCGGACAATTGTTGCGCAATCCAACCGAGGATGAGCTTGCCCGCTGCATCGGGCTTGTGGGCTCGATGAACGCCAGCAAAGTCTATGACGCGGTCATTGTCGGGGCGGGACCTGCGGGGCTGGCCGCAGCGGTGTATGCGGGATCCGAGGGGCTTTCAGTGCTGGTGCTGGATTGCCGCGCGTTCGGCGGTCAGGCCGGTGCTTCGGCGCGGATCGAGAATTATCTCGGATTTCCCACCGGCATTTCGGGGCTTGCCCTGATGGCACGCGCCTTCAACCAGGCGCAGAAATTCGGTGTCGAAATGGCGATTCCCACGGAAGTCGTGCGCCTGGACGGCAGCGACATCCCCGGCGGCCAATTTTCCTTGGTGCTGGGAAATACCGAAAAGGTCACCGCCCGCGCGGTGGTGATCGCAAGCGGCGCGCGGTACCGGCGTCTCGATCTCGGCAACCTTTCGGAGTTCGAAGGCTCCTCCGTGCATTATTGGGCCTCACCGCTCGAGGGGCGGCTCTGTGCGGCGCAAGAAGTGGCGCTGGTGGGCGCCGGCAATTCCGCGGGTCAGGCGGCGGTCTATCTCGCCTCGCAGGCGGCGAAAGTCTGGATGATCGTGCGCGGGCCCAGTCTGGAAGCCAGCATGTCGCGCTATCTTATCGACCGCATTGCCGCGCAACCCAATATCGAAGTTCTGACGCGGACGGAGGTCAGTGCACTCGAAGGCGCCGGCGGCGCGCTGGAAGCCATCCGCTTGCGCCATATGCCGACAGGCACAGAAAAGCGCTTGTCGTTGCGGCATCTGTTCCTTTTCATCGGCGCGGACCCTAACACCGATTGGCTGGGCCAATGCGGCGTGACGCTCGACAACAAAGGTTTCGTCCGCACCGACGCAAGTCAGAGGCCGCTCGAAACCAGCCGGGAGGGCGTCTTTGCCATCGGCGATGTGCGCGCAGGTTCGATCAAGCGCGTTGCTGCTGCGGTAGGCGAAGGAGCGCAGGTTGTTGCTACGCTCCATTCCTATCTGGCGCATATCGGCAATGCGCCGGCGAGCGCGACGATCGGTGTATCGGCAGCAGATACGAATCTTGGGAGCCGATGACATGTCCAATGGATGCAGCCACGAAAACACCATTCGCGACGTGACGCCCAGTGCCCTGGGCTGCGAGGAGTGTCTCAAAACCGGTTCGAAATGGCTGCATTTGCGGCTCTGCCGGACCTGTGGCCATGTCGGCTGCTGCGATCAGTCGCCCAACCGCCACGCGACGAAGCATTTCCACCAGACTCGCCATCCGATTATCGAAGGCTACGATCCACCGGAAGGGTGGGGATGGTGCTATGTCGACGAAGTGATGCTGGATTTGTCGGATCGTGCCACACCGCAGCTGGGGCCGATCCCGCGCTATTACTGAATTACGCCGCGGCGCGAAAGCTTGCCGTCACCGCGAAACCGCCGCCGGCCCGATTGACCGCCGCGATCCGACCACCCAGGCCTTCAACATTGCGGCGCACGATCCACAATCCGAGCCCATAATGATTGTCCGTGGGAATGGGCGCATTGGTGCTTTCGCGTGCCTGCGAGCGGGCAGAGAAATGGCGCTCGAAAATCAGCGGCAGATTGTCATTGGGGACGCCGGGGCCGTCGTCGGCAATCGTGAGGTGAGCGTGCGCGTTCGATGTCTTCAGCGTCACGATGATGGTGCCGCCCTGCGAGGTGAAGCTCGCCGCGTTTTCCAGCAGATTTTCGATGATGGATTCCATCGCTTCTTCGGTGGCATAGGCGTGCACATCGGGCTCGATGTCGGAGCGCAGCACCTTGCCCTCGGCGGTCAGTGTCGTCTGATAGGCACCGATGAGTTGCGTCAGATAGGCCGACAAATTGATCGGGCGCGAATTGGAATAGATCGCATCGGCGGCGGCCTGTTCGAGATCGCGTGCCGCGGAAACCAGCAGATCGAGCCGCGTAATGGAGCGTTCGATAACATCCAGGCTTCGCTGGGCTTGCAGATTGCCGTGCGGAACGGCGCGCTTCAACGGCTCGATCGCCTGTGAGATCACGGCGAGCGGGGCTTTGAGCGCATGGGCGTTCTCTTCGGCCGCCTGGATGATGAAATCCTTGGATTGCTTCAGCGCGCCGACGAGGGAATCGAAATCGTCCGCCACGCCTGTCAGCTCGGGAATCGTGTTCATCTCGCGAAACGTCACCTCGCCCGCCCCATGGACGCGGATCTTGCGGGCGGCGGTGCGGAAACGGTCGATGCTGCGCCAGATATCGACGAACAGCCACGCAACCACCACCGCGCTCAGCAAATAGACGAACATCGCGACACGGATAATGGGTGTGCGCCATACCGGCTGGCCGATGGAGGTGTTCAATATCGCCGCGGTCGATTGCGAGGTGATCACCACCCAGCAATTCTTGCCGGCGTGCATGGCCGAGACCGATGTCAGGATTTCCGGGTGCCCGGCCGGATTGGTAAATCGCATCGTGGGACGGGTTTCGCCGTCGCAGCTCGGTGCGAGCCGGTCGAAAATCCCCAGCCGGATCAGTTCATCGCGCTCCTGTTCCAGATAGTCCGCCGATGTTGCGGGTGCGGACGCGACGTACAGGAACCCACCCGTTGCAGGGCTCATTTCCGGACGGGCAAGGACCTTGATGTTCGTCCCGTTGGAGAGCAATTGATCGAGTGCGGCCTGCAGGCGTTCGGGCGGCTCGCTGTCGAAGGCCTCAAGCCGCGGCTGGAGCACCGAGGCGACCAGATTGCCCTTTTCCTCAACGGTGCGCTGGAGCAGGGCGGATTGCTGCGCGTCGGCAATCTGGAACAGCTTGTAAAAGACGATGGGCACAAAAAGGAAAATGATCGCAAGAAAAATGATCTTTATCGCGAACGCGCGATAAAACATTTGTACCTTGCGAGGAAAGCTAAGCCCCAACACCGTCGCTCCACCGGTAGCCGAAGCCAGGATAATTTTCGATCTCCGCAAAATCGGGGTCCACATCGCGGAATTTCTGCCGGATGCGCTTGATGAACGCGCGCACATTGGCCCGGAAACCGATCTCGCCCTGACCGGCCGCAAAGCCTTCCCCATGCACGATATCGTAGAGTTCGCGATAGCGCACATCCCGGCCCGCGCGGCTGACGAGATAATCCACCATCTGGAATTCGGTGAGCGTCAAATCGATGCGCACGTCCTTCCAGAAGGCGCGATTGACATCGCGATGCAGCCGCACATTGCCATGGTTGGCAACGACCGGCGGCGGCGGACTCGTCTTCAGCGTCTCGCTGCCCTTGGATCCTTTGAGGATCAAATCGATCCGGCGTGAAAGAATGGCGAACCCGCGCGACTTCTCGATGAAATCGACGGCGCCGCCAAGCAGTCCCGCTTCCTCATAGATCTGATCGCTGAGCACGGTCAAAAAAACCACCGGCGTTGCGACATTGCGGTCGCGCAGCGCGCGCAGCACTTCGATTCCCGTCATCCCGGGCATTTTCCAATCGAGCAGGATCATATCCGGCGGACCTTCTTCCTCCAGGTGGCGGAGCGCCGTCGGTCCGTCGGAAAAGCATTCAATCTGGAATCCTACGTCAGACAGATTCTGCGCCAGGGATTCACGGAACATCCCATCGTCGTCGACGATGATGATGCGTTCGTTCGTCGTGTCACGGAATTGCAGGTTCATCGGTCCTCGCTATACGGCGCATGCAGAGGGTGGAGTCGCTCGGTCTTTCGCCGGTTGAATCCTTGAGATCGTATTTGAGAAGGCGGAAGACCTTGGTCTGGATGTCGGGATAGAAGTAAAGCTGGAGCATGCAGTCGGGTTGCGCATAGGTCCATACGACGGAAAGCGCGCTGTTCTGCACGGTATCGGGATTGCGCAAGACGTGCAGCACGGAAGGGAAATCGAAACCGACAAGCTCTGACGGCACCACAGCTTCGGGTTCGGGCAGAGGCAGAGGCGCGAGCTCCTTCTGAGGCGCCGCCGGCTTTTGGGATGCCGGCCTTTTGGGCCGCGATGGCGGAACGTTGCTTGCGATTTGCGGCGCAGCCGGAGACGGGGCCGATGTGGGCAAATCGATAACGGGTTTTGATAAGGGAATTTCCTGCGCCTCGGCCGGAGTCATGACTTTCGCCGCCACGGGTGCGGGCGGGTGACCCCTGTTAAGGGTGCTGCAATCGGCAAGAGCAAACGAAACCAAAATCGTCAGCGTAGATCGTCCAAAAACCGCCGAAAAATCCGCGCCCATGTGCGCTACCTCTAAAAGCAGGACGACCCCCCGGCGCCCGCTCGCCTAT
Organism: Micropepsaceae bacterium; assembly: GCA_036264295.1. Classification (GTDB taxonomy): domain Bacteria; phylum Pseudomonadota; class Alphaproteobacteria; order Micropepsales; family Micropepsaceae; genus CAIYRG01. Next base: position 10,490 of record DATARE010000555.1, read on the forward strand.
TTCATCACCGCACATATCACTAAAAAGTCCCGACCCGCTACTCTGGAACGCGTTTCCACGTCCCACGATAGCCTTTCAACCGCGAAATTTGGACAGAAAGAAGGCGTTTTGCCTTCAGGAAGCAAACATAGCGGTTCCCGTTTTGCCTGGACGATGCAAATGGGAATGTTGCCAGCGTTCCAACCGCGCGAGCTCGTCCTCAAGCTCACGTGCAAAACATACCACTTCCGCGGCGATCCGCCGGTCGTAAAGCTCTTCGGCCAAAACCCTGTATCGCGCCACCCGGGAACGGAGCAGCTGGATGTGATCGGCAATGGAACTGGGTCCCGGCACCAAAATCTCCTTCGCTACGCATCGCGCACGCCACCACGCAGGGGAAACGCAAGTCAGCGTTCCGTCCGCACACCAAAAAAGGGGGCTTTGTGGCCGCGAGTCTTCCGTCGCTTTGCTTGCGTTTGCCCCCGCATGATAAGCGCAAGCAAAGTTTAGGGTGGTTCGTCGCCTTCCGGGTGTGATCTCTTGAAGACAAACCCAGCCTTTTGGCCCCTAATCTCCCAGGATGCGCCTCAAATTCGCCACGTATTGGGACAGATACTTCAACAACGAATCAACATGGGGGGAATGCCATGATCCTGCGCAAATCGCTTGCTCTCTGTACCGCTCTTCTGATGACCGCCACTGCGGTTTCTTCGGCCTCGGCGCAACCGCGCTTCCAAAGGAATGACCGGACCTATCGCGACGGCTATGACGACGGCTACCGCGAAGGCTACCGGGCCGGTTACGAAGAAGGCCGTGCGAACAAACGGTTCGACGAACGCTATGGCCCGCCGCCCCCGCCGCCACGTATTGGCAATGACGACCGCGACGCGCGCTGGCGGCAGCGTTATGCGCGGACCTACACCTACAATGATGACAATTTCTACCAGGAATGCCGGCAATCGGTGGATCCCGCGGGCGTCATTGCGGGCGCGTTGATCGGCGGTTTGCTGGGCAATGCGGTCGGACGCGGTGGCGGTCGCGGCGGCGCCACAATCGCCGGCGTTGTGGTTGGCGGCGCGTTGGGCGCAACACTCACGCGCAATCTGGATTGCGAAGATCGCAGCTACGCCTACAAGACCTATTATGACGGTTTCAATGCAGGCCGCTCCAACGCTTCCTATCAATGGCGCAATCCGAAAAGCGGGCACAATGGCGAATTCCGCGTCGGCGATTATTACAACGATCCCGATGGTTTCCGCTGCGCGAACTATACGCAGCAGATTTTCGTCAACGGGCGCCCGCAGGCCGCTTCAGGCCACGCCTGTCAGCAGCCGGATGGCACCTGGGCGATCGTGAATTAGACGCCCTCGCGGTTCAGGACGCGGCGCGGTCCCAGGCGGCCGCGTTCGCCGCCGCATCGAAGCTTGTCTGAAGGAACGCGCGCACCGCACTTCGCGGATCGGGGCTCAGCCTCGCGTCTTCGTGCAGCAACAGGAATTCGCCGAGCGTGTCGCTGAAGAATGCCTCGCGCGGCTGGATTTTTGCCTGCGGAAATCCGGGTGGCTGCGGATAGGCGTAAGAATAAAACGCTGCCTTCCCGAATCCGCCATTGCCCGGCCAAAAACCGCAACTGCTCACCTCATGCGAATAGGCCTCACGTGCCACGCGCAGCGCCAGATTGGGCGCGCCCGGATGCGGTGGCGCCGAACGTCCCGAAAACCGCGTCACCGCCAGATCGAAACTGCCCCAGAAAAAATGCACCGGGCTCGCTTTGCCGGCGAAGCGGCCACGAAACTCGCTGAACAGATGATGCGCGATGAGCAAATTGCGCCAGAAGCGCCGTGCCATTGCGCCGTCATAGGCCGCATGCACCTGATCGGTTTCGAAGGGAATGGGATCGGCGATCTCCACCGGCATGGTCCAGATTTTGACATAGAACCCCAGCCCCCGCAGCCGGCCCAGGATTTCGCGGTAGAACGCGGCAACGCTCATCGGCGTCAGCGCAAAGGAATCCACGCTTCCATCGCTGACCACAATGTTGAGCCGGTGGGCGAGAAAATCGAACATGATTTCGAACGTGCGATCCTCATAGGGCAGGGGGGACGTCGTCAGCCCGGTGCTCGTGACGTAAAGCGGAACGTGCCACCAATGATTGCACGGCGCCGCGCAAGCGAGCCGGATCTTGCCGACGATCTGAGTCCACAGATGCAGCGTGGCGCAGGTGTCGGCCCATTGCGCGTATGGAAGTTCCGGCCACGGCTCACGGTTTTCGGCGGCGGGATTCATCTCACGACATCGGATTGGGCGGCGTCGAAGGCGGATCGGGCGGCAGCGGGATGAATTCCTTGTCATCGTGAACCGGCAGCTTCATGCGCCCCGCGCGCCAGTCGCTTTTGGCCTGTTCGATGCGTTCTTTGGACGATGAGACAAAATTCCATTCGACGAAGCGCGGCCCCACCGGCTCGCCGCCCAGCAGCATGATGGTTGCCGCGTGGCGCGCCGTGAAAACGACAGGCTTGCCGGGGGAAAACACCAGCAAATGTCCCGGCTCATAGGTGCGTCCGTCCACCTCTACCGCGCCCGACACGATGAAAGCGGCGCGCTCCGAATATTCCGCGGGCAGTTGCGCGCGCGTGCCTTCGTCGAGCTGCCAATGGACATAAAAGATCGGCGAATGCGTCTTCACCTTTGCCTTTACGCCAAAGGCTTCGCCCACCACCAGCCGCGCCCACAGCCCATCGCCTTGATAGGTCGGAAGGTCTTCGGCGCCGTGATGCGCGAAGGCCGGATCGGTTTCCTCATCGGCGGTGGGAAGCGCAACCCAGGCCTGGATGCCATGCATGCGGTCGCCCTGGGCGCGCGCCTTTTCGAAGCGCTCGGAATGCGTGATGCCGCGTCCGGCCGTCATCCAATTGACCTCGCCCGCGACGATGGCCTGTTCCGAACCCAAACTGTCGCGATGCATGATTTCGCCTTCGAACAGATAGGTCACGGTGGAAAGCCCGATATGGGGATGCGGGCGCACATCGACGGTGCGCGGAATCGCGCGCGGGAAATTCACCGGTCCCATATGATCGAAGAAGACGAACGGCCCAACCATTCTGCGCTCAGACGAGGGCAGCACGCGCGCAACCTCGAAGCCGCCAAGGTCTTTGCGCCGCGGTTCGATGACAGTTTCGATCATGGGACACCTCGCGCGGGTTTTCCGGCGCAGCTAAGCAGGCTGCGTGCCCGACGGCCAGCCGAATTTTTCGCGCGGATATGGTAAGAACCTATCCCGTTGAGATGGATTCAAACGCAGGGAGGCTCGCATGGAACAATTTATCGACGGCTTGCTCGGGCGCTATGAACAGGGCGTTCTGTCCCGGCGCGATCTTGTCGGCGCTCTGGCGGTGCTGAGCGCGACCGGCGCAAGCGCCTGGGCGGCGCCGGCTGGATTCGAGAGCAGCGCGCTCAACCACGTGTCCATCACCGTCAGCGATCTTGGCCGGTCGGTGGAGTTCTATCAACGCGTCTTCGGGCTGCCGCTTCAGAGCGAGAACAAGCAGGCGCAGCTGGTTCAGTTGAAGCTCGGCAAATCGCATCTCTCGATTCGGCAGGCGGACGGGCCGAAGGGCGTGGACCATTTCGCCATCGGGATCGAGCGGTTTAACAAGGATCAGGTGATCGCCGATTTGAAGGCGCGGGGTGCGGCCCCGCGGGAAACACCGGGCGTCGGATTCCACGTGCTCGATCCGGATGGCGTCCCCGTCCAGCTCATCGCCAACGAAGCGTGAACGCTGAATGGTGGCGGGTGACTCTTTTACCTCCCCCAACGTGGGGAGGTCGGAGCGCGGCAAGCGCTCCGGGTGGGGGGCAACAGGAGTACGGCGGTGCGGATCATTTTGGCGAGGAGAGCCCATGACCACGAAGAGAGCGCCTATGGTAAAGGGACGGCTTGGCGCTGACGGAAGGCTGAGACGTGTTGGACGAACGGGCAAAGTGGGACGCGCGATGTCCGGCCGAGTGAATGCTGCGTTGCTCGACAGCCCAGCGACGTTTGCACCCGATGACGATACACCGATCCTAACGCGGCGCGAATTGCGCGAGCTTCGCCCGGTCGCGGTCGAACAGATGCCCGATGTTGCGGCGCTACGGCGCACTTTGCGGATGTCGCAAGGCGCGTTCGCGGCGCTGTTCGGAATACCGCTCGCGACAGTGAAGGACTGGGAACAGGGGCGACGCAAACCCGATGCGCCCGCACGCGCTTATTTGCGTGTGATCGCGCAAAATCCAAAAGCCGTCCGCGCCGCGCTTAAAATAGCAGCGGAGTAAGGGCAGCCATTGTGAACATCATTGAGTCCAGGAAACGTACGTGAATGGCCAACTTCGATCAATTTTTCGCCCAAATAGGAGAATTCGATATCACGAATATGCTGGCACGTGACGTCGAGGAAATGGAAAGCGAGTTCACGGGCGAGTTCGTCTACAAGTATCGTGCAGCTGAAAGAAAAGAATTCTTTGCAAAGCCACAGATACGCTTTACGCAGAAGACTGTGCTGAATGATCCTTTCGAGCTAACAAGAAGATGGAATGAGAATGGCGGCAAGCCCGTTAGGCAGGCGTTCGTTCGTTACTTGCGAAATGGAATTTCCAAGTACGTCCAGCGCACCGATCTCTTAACTCAATCAATTTGCGAACAAATTGAGAAACGGGGCGTGCTGCTTTCTCCTGCTCACCGACAATTAATATCCGAGAAGTTACGAAGCAAAGAAGGGCAGGCCATGCTGGAAGCACAACGGACTCAGATCGATGGGATGATCGGCCCGTGATGGATGGCGTCTTTGCAAGTATGGACGGAGGACCAAACGACATACTGTCTAAATTTACCTCAGACATCGGAATCTTCTCTGTTTGCGAGATACCAACCAACAAACAGCTTTGGGCATTATACGCGTCGCGCGGTCAGGGTTACGTGGTCGAGTTTAGCGCCCAGCACTCATTTTTTCGGACGGTTCGAGATGATGGAGCGGATGTAAATCTCCTCCGGAAAGTAAGATATACCAATGATCGTATCTCTGACTTTTGGCATAACCCATATTTTCTTTTCCTGGTTAAGGACCAAGAGTGGGCGTTCGAGAGAGAGTGGCGCTTAATTAGAAGTCTCAAAAAATGCACCTCTACTGGGATTCACGACGGTGAAGAGGTGTTCGTGCAAGACGTAATACCGGGAATGATCACGAGGATCATATTTGGATACCGATACGAGACGAGCGGCCTTCGAGACGACTTTGCAACCATTAAAGCATTTGATCCAAATATCACCGCGATGCAGACCATTGTGAATGATCAATCGGGCGGACTTATCCTAGAACAGATTTTTTGAATTCTCGCCCACTAAATCGCCTCACTTCCCCTCCAGCAGCCAGCCGAATTTTTCCCGCGCCTTCCGCATCGTTTCCGGCGAGGGCGTGTTCGACGGCGGGAACTGATCGCGCCAATGATAGGGCTTGCACGCATTGATGATGGCGACCGAATGCGTCATGTCGCCTTTGGCGCGGCGGTCCGGAGGCAGTGCCGCATCGGCCGGTGAATCCCAGGTCCCTTTCAGGAATTGGATCGACTCCGCCGGATCGGTGCGCATCACCATCGCCCACAGCACATGGTCGAGATCGGTGGCATCCACATCCTCGTCCACCACCACGATATATTTCGACGCATAGGCCGAGCCGCCGCATTGCGCGGCAATCGTTCCGGCCTGCACCGCGTGGCCGGGATAACGCTGCTTGATCGACACCGCGTGAAACGATCGCGCGCCGCCGATCTCATGACACCACACCTGCTCGACGCCGGGCACGCCGGCGCGGGTCATGTTCTCCTTGATGGTGGCCGAGCGCATCACCGCGCGATAGCGCGCCATCTCGTCGGGCCCTGCGCCCATCGGCGGCACGCCGACCAGGATGGGATCGTTGCGGTGATAGATCGCATGCACATCCAGCACGGGCCATGGCTTGGCGCCGCCGGCATAATGGCCGGTCCATTCGCCGAACGGCCCCTCGATGCGGGTGTTGCCCGGCTGGACATAGCCCTCCAGCACGATCTCGGCATGGGCCGGAAAGGGCAGGCCGGTCACGCGGCCGGTGACCATCTTCACGGGGCGCCCGCGGATGCCGCCCACCACATCCAGCTCGAACGTGCCGTAGGGAACTTCCAGCCCGCCATAGAAGAACGACAGCGGATCGCCACCCAGCACCATGACCACGGGCATCGGAAGACCGCGCTTCTGGTATTTTTCGAAATGCTGCGCGCCGTGATGGCCCGCCGCCATCACCAGCCCGACGGATTTTGCGTCATGCACTTGCGCGCGATAGGCGCCGGCATTCAGCCAATTCTCTTCCGGATCGCGCGTGATGCTGAACGTGCCGGTGCCGATGTAACGGCCGCCGTCCTTCTCGTGCCAGATGGGCGCGGGGAATTTCCGCACATCGACCGCATCGCCGGTCAGCACGTTCTCCAGCACCGGGCCATGGGTCACGATTTCGTGCGGCACGATCTTCGGTTCGGTCAGATAGGCTGCGCGATAGGCATCCGACAGCTCCCATTTGGTGAGCGAATCGGGAAAGCCCAGCGTCATGTTGCGCCGCGTGCCCGCGAACATGTTGAGCAGCAGGCGAAACCCCTTGGGGCAGCCCGGCACCTCGTCGAAGACTACGCAGGGACCGTTCTCCGCGCGCAGGATTGCCTCCGCCGCAAGGCCGATATCCTCCTGCCAAGTCGCGCCCGTGACGCGGCGCACCTCGCCCAGACGCTCGGCAAGCGTTAGCCATTCGCGCAGATCGTCATAGGCAATGTGGGCGTCGGCGTTCTTTTTTGCGGTCATGGGGTGGGCTCTGGCGAAAATCGGGCGCGAATGTCGCATGGCGGCCATGCCGCACCAAGCACAGCTTGGGCGGTTTTCTTCCCCTGCCAAGACCCGATATAGTGGCTGAAGGGAACGAGGATTTTGTCATGCTGAAGAACTGGCCGAAATGGGTTGGCGCCGGCGCCGTGTCGGGGGCTTTGCTGCTGTCGGCCGCACCGGCGCCGATTTTTGCCGCAGCCAAGGATGCGGGCTCCTCCGACGAGACGGCTCCGGATTTTTCAGGCCTCTGGGTGCGCACCGGCGAGCCGATGTTCGAGCCCATCCCCGGCGCCAAGGAGGGCAAGCCCATTGCCCGGCTGGAGGTGAACAGCAAGGACGCCGAAGAAATCATGGCCGGCAATTGGGACAATCCCATCCTGCAGCCTTGGGCGCGCGACATCGTCAAGAAGAATGCCGACAGCGAAATCGCCCTGAAGCATGTCTACCAGGCGGACGATTCCTGCTGGCCGGTTACGGTGCCCGCCATCCTCAACATGCGCGAGGCGGTGCAGATTCTGCAAACCAAGGACCGCGTCACCATCCTTTATCAGCGCGATCATCAGATTCGCCGGGTGTGGCTGAACAAGCCGCATTCCGCCAAGGTCGAACCGTCCTGGTACGGAGAATCGGTGGGCCATTACGAAGGCGATACGCTGGTCATCGACACCGTCGGCGTGAAAACGCATGCGATGTCTTTTGTCGATCCCTTTGGCACGCCGCACACCGACAAATTGCATATCGTAGAGCGCTATCGCCCGATCAAGGACGATAAGGGCAAAGGCGTTGCGGTCCAGATCCGCGTCGAAGACCCCGGCACCTTCACCGGTCCGTGGGTGGGGCAGCTGACCTACCGGCCGAATCGCGCTCCGGCGATGGAAGAGGTGATCTGCGAAGAGAACAACACCACCTTCGACGGCAAGAGCTTCGGCCCGCTGCCGGAAGAAAAGACGCCGCAGTTCTGAGAATTAAGGTAGAACTTTCAGGCCCTATGCAGATTGGGCACCATCCGATTGATGGCCGACTGCAGGAAAGCGGCCGCGAAGATTCCCATCGGCGCAAGCGTTGCCGCGGTCCATAGCGGCGGCAAATCCAAATCCGTCGGCCACAAACCGGTGAGGTCCCAATAGAGGCCGGTCAAAACCGGCAGGCCGAAAATCGCCGTGGTGAGCCAGGCCGCCGCCATTTGCACCCGCAACATACGCAGGATCAGGCTCCAGAACGATCTCATCTCGTCCGAAGCGGCACCTTGTTCTTCCAATTTTGCGAATTTCATGTTGAGCCAAGTCTCCTCAAGCCAGCGCACCAGGCCTGAAATGAAAACCAGCGACAGCGCCATGCCCAGGACGGGACCCGAATTCGCATAAACGGCGTGGACAAAATCGGCAAAGGTCTGGAAGCGGTCGGCCTTCTCGCCGCCGAAAACATTGATGGAAAGCCCGCCGATAAGCGCGAAAAAAATGGAGGTCACGATCCAGAGCAAAGGCAATGCGAGCGCGTAGACGAGGTGAACAGACAGAAATCGCGTAAGCCAGTTCTGCGGGTGCGATGGAATGGCTTGAACGGAACCCATTCCCAGCAAAAGCTTCATCACGCTGCGTTTCTGATTGCTCGCGGGTCTGTTGTCGAAAACTTCGACACCTGTGAAATAACGAATATGGGCGAGCATATACGCCCAATCGAGAGGCGTTGCCTTGTTTTCGACCTTGGGAACGGCATAGGCCGGAATTTCGCTGGGACCTGGCGTGAAGCTCTTGAGCATTCCCCCAACCGGATCGTGAGGCGCGGAGAGATTGACCCACCAGCAATCCGCGAACGGGGAAACGCCGTCATTGCGGTCCGTCGCGGTCGCAACGATGCGCGGCCACAATGCGGCGAACTTGTCGAGCGGGCTGCCAAAGGTCAGCAAGCCCTTGAGCTTTGCGAACAGATGCGGCCGGTTGATGACGTCTTCGCCGGCAAGCCATTCGGGACGCGACGGCATCATCGCGTGAACCTTGTCGCGCCGATTGCAACCGGGATCGCGCTTGAAACGGCCGCCCAATCGCTTCCACTGATCCTGCGAAAGATAGTTCGGCAAAGTGTGGCCGATTTCCGTCAGGCCATTATAGGCCACGACGGTACCCAAACTGTGTGCCACCACGTACCAGCCGTCCAAATTCTGCGATCCCAATGCCACCATTTCGGTGACCATGCGCCGGCGGATGCCGACGCGGCGGGGGTGTCCCGGATCGGACGGCGATGCGCTTCCCGGTGACGCGCGCTCTTCATAGGTGCGGACATCGCCGACATATTTCACGATCAGGGTCGGCGTTGGCGCCTGGCTGAGCAGGGCCGCCAGCACGCGTTTGGCAAGCGCCCAAGTTATACCCACGAACAATGCCGCAAGACCCGCCACCATGAGCTTCAGCCGGGCGAGCGGTTCCTGTGGGCTCCCGGCAATCGAGTTTGGGGTCTTCGTGAGGCTGGACACCGGTTTGTTGTAACCGCGCTGCGATTTTTCCAATTGGGAGGCATCGAGATCGCGGTAGATCGGCGCATTCCACTGGCCCAATCCCCAGATCCAGAACAGGATCTGGTCCATCACGCCCGATCGCGTGCCGAGATCGGCCCACCACACTTCGTGGCACTCATAATCGATGTGCCGGTGCTCGGATTGATAGGTCAGCGTCATCGGCGCTTTGCCGCTCGGGTCGGGTTCGCCGGCGGGTAGGGGCCAATCCGCCGTCCGGTCGATCACCGATATGTGCGCAGTCGGCTCGCATTGCAGCATCAGTTCGGCGAATTCCGTCACGCTGCTTCTGAGAAACGCGAACCGCTCCTGCTCGCCGATGCCATGGACGAACAGCAAGCCAATGCGCAGCGGGTGGGGTTCATCTGCCATCGCGTTTTCCGCTCCTTCGCGATACCGGACACAGCGGAAACGGGCCGCGAAACGGCAGCGAGTTTTGCTTGAGGAATGGCCCCGGAAAATGCAGTGATAAACGAGAATACAACAGCTAAAGCATGCAACGCCTTATCGGATACGATATAGGTTCTGCGGTCGAACGGGGAGAGAATTATGGCGGCGAAGAACAAAATCTCGCGGCGCGATCTGATCAAGACCGGCACGCTGGCAGGCGCTGCGGCCGCTGCGGGCGGGCTGTCTTCGAGTGCCGCCGCGGCGCAGGCGCAGGGGCTTCCTGCACGCTGGGATCGCGAAGCCGATATTGTCGTCATTGGTTCGGGCGCGACCGGAATGCCGGCCGCGATCGTTGCGCGGGAGGCGGGTTCTTCCGTCATCATCGTGGAAGCCGAACCCGATATCGGCGGGCATGCGATTTGCAGCGGCGCCAATATTCCGCTCGGCGGCGGCACCAGCATCCAAAAGAAGGCCGGTATCCAGGACAGCGCGGACCTCGTGTTCCGCGACCTCACCGATTGGTCGCTGACGGAATCCAATGGCGCCGCCGATTATCGCTTCAACGACCGCGAGATCATCCGCGCCTTTGCCGACAATTGTGCGCAGACTTTCGAATTCCTGCTCCAGCACGGCGTTAGCTTCGTCAATGAGAAGCCCGACGGCCGCGCCGGATCGGCGCATGGCAATTCGGTGCCGCGCCAGATGCATGTCTGGGCCGGCGATTGGCCGCAGGTGCAGACCGGGCGTCCGACGCCGCAGGAGGTTCGCGCCACCACCTCCAACGGCAATGGCCTCATGCGGCCGCTCGAAGCGGCGGCGCGCAAGGCGGGTGTGGACATCCTGCTCGAACACCGCATGGTTTCGATCTATCGCGAGCAGCCGAAAGCGGGCCGCGTGCTCGGCATCGCCGTCACCAACAATGGCCGCACCTTGAATATTCGCGCCCGCAAAGCGGTGATCGTCGCCACCGGCGGGTCTTCGACCAATGTCAATTTTCGCCGCATGTTCGATTCGCGCTTGACCGAGGAATATTGCGGGGTCGCTGGCATGCCCTGGTCGCAGCAGGACGCCAGCGGAGAGCTGGCAGCCATGGCTATCAACGCCTCGCTCTGGGGTGCGGCCAATTACGCGCTGGAAATCGGCGACAACATCACCAAGCCGGGCAAGATCGGCTGCCAGTATGGCTACGTGAACCTGACCTGGATGCCGGGCAGCCGGGTGTTCGACAAAGCGCGCGCATCCGGCCTGCGAGTCGGCAACTGGCAGGATGTGATCCTGGTCAATATGCTGGGCCAGCGCTTCTATGACGAGACCGGCGGCGGCTATCCGGGCAATCGCTACAACACGGTGAGCCCATATTTCCCGGACAGCTACCGCAACGCGCGCAACGTCAAATACAACCCGCCGAATTTGCTTCCCGCTGCGCTTGCGGGAATCGGCGACGGTCATAA
>DATARE010000561.1:0-5247 GCA_036264295.1 Micropepsaceae bacterium
CCAGGGCATTTTCGGCAAGACGTTGCAGATCGAGATCGAGGCTGGTTTCGACAATCAGCCTTTCTTTCGGTTTACCGACGAAAGCCGGCACCTGCGAGACCACATAATCGACGAAATAGCCCGCTCCGGGCGTCGCAAAACTGTGGGCAATCTTGGGGCGCGTGGCGGCCGCGGTCTTGCGGCGGCCTGCGTCGATGAAGCCCTGCTCTTCCATTGCTTGCAGCACCAGGGACGCGCGCATCAGAGCCGCATCCGGTGAGGCTTCGGGATTGTAACGTGACGGCGCCTTCACGCTCCCCGCAAGAATGGCGGCCTCGGTCAGGGTGAGCTCGCGCGCCGGCTTGGCGAAGAACCGTTCCGATGCCGCGCCGATGCCATAGACGCCGGCGCCGAAATAGACCCGGTTCAGATACAGCGTGAGGATTTCATCTTTCGTGTAACGGGTTTCCAGATAGATCGCGAGAATGGCCTCTTCGATCTTGCGCTCCAGCGTGCGGTCCGGCGTCAGGAACAGGTTCTTCGCGAGTTGCTGGGTGAGCGTCGAGCCGCCCTGGACATAGGCGCCCTGCACCCAATCCGCATAGGCCGCGCGCGACAAGCCCCAAGGGTCGATACCGAAATGATGCCGGAAGCGGCGGTCTTCGACCGCAATGAAGGCATTGCCAACATAGGGCGGAAGCTCGCCCACCTTGACGCTTTCGCCCTGGGTCAAACCGCGTCGCGCAATCATGCGCCCCTTGGCGTCGAGCACGGAAATATCGTTGCCCGGCTCATAGGCGAAGAGATTGGCGGTGTTCGGGAGCTGCGAAAACCAATGCGCAAACAGACCGGCCCCGATTAAAAGCAGCCAGACGGCCGCGACGGCCAGCGTCGTCCACAGCCGCGAATGCCCGGATTTCAGCGGAAGCTTCGGCGGTTCGGAAGCGGCAGCATTCAACGGGCGCGGCGAATTGCCCGCGCCAACGGCCCTCCCTCTGTCCTCCCGAGCCATGCTGTCGCCTTGATTCCCCTTTAAGAAAGGTTAACGTAATTGGTCAGAATGGCCAAAACGAGGCGGTGGGGCGACATCGCGACCGATCATCCCTACATAGGGGCGGTAGTCCCTATTTTTTGCGCGCCTGAGCCCATATGAACGAGCCAGTACCGGCATCCGATACCGATTTCACCCGCGGCTTGCAGCTTGAGCCGGCGCGGCGTCCGTTTTGGCGCCGCGGCTGGTTTCTGCTGCTTGCAATCGTTCTCGTCATTGCCGCGGCCGGAGCCGGTTATCGGTTCTGGCGCGCACAAGGACCTGTCACCTATATCACGGTGCCCGCAATGCGCGGTCCCCTGACTGTAACCGTGAATGCCACCGGCACATTGCAGCCGCAGGATCAGGTGGATGTAGGCGCGGAAATCTCGGGACGCGTCGATTCCGTCAAGGTCGACTACAACGATCGCGTCAAGCGCGGCCAGGTGCTGGCGATCATCAACACCGACCAACTCAGAGCCCAACTCGCACAGGCTCAGGCTTCGATGAATGCCAACCGCGCGAATGTCGTGAACAACGAAGCGACGGTGCGGGAGACACTCGATCATCGCAACAGGGCGCGGGGTTTGGTGGCGCATGGCGGCATTTCCACCCAGGATGCCGAAACGGCGGAAGCAGCCTATGACCGCGCGGTGGCTTCGGTCGCGAAAGCCAAAGCCGATGTCGAAAATGCAAGCGCCCAAGTGGCGATGTACCAGACACAGATAGAAAAAGCGCTCGTGCGCTCACCCATCGACGGCGTGGTGCTGGATCGCAAAGTTTCGACAGGACAGACGGTGGCCGCCACGTTCCAAACTCCGGTGCTGTTCACGTTGGCCAGCGACCTTTCCGTTATGCAGCTGCAAGTCGATGTGGACGAAGCCGATATCGGGCTCGTGAAAGAGGGGCAGACCGCGACATTTTCCGTGGATGCCTACCCGCAGCGGCGTTTCGATGCGCGGCTGATCTCGCTGCGCAATTCGCCCAAAACCGCGAACGGCGTCGTGACCTATCAGGGCGTTCTTACCGTCGACAACAAAGAGATGCTGCTGCGCCCCGGCCTGACGGCAACGGTCGATATTCTGGTGTCCGACACCAAGGACGCATTGCTGGTTCCCAACGGCGCGCTGCGTTTTGCCCCGCCGGCGAGCGCCGCCACGGCTCCGCCGCTTGTCCCGGGACGCAATGGCGAAACGGTGGGCCGGGTCTGGGTTTTAGAAAACAATCGTGCGATCGCACGCGATCTCAGGATCGGCCGGTCGGATGGCCGCAACACGGAGGTGCTTTCCGGAAACCTCAAACCCGGAGAACCCATCATCACGGATACCGCCACGCGCGCGAACGGAACATGAGCAAAGAGCTGATCAAGCTGATCGGCGTTTCGAAAATCTACGGCTCGGGTGAGGCCGCCGTGGCGGCGCTCGATCGTATCGATCTGTCCATCAGTGAAGGTGAATTCGTTGCGGTGCTGGGTCCATCGGGTTCGGGCAAGTCGACCGCTATGAACATCCTGGGCTGTCTCGATACGCCGACCTTCGGCCATTATTTCTTTCGCGGCATCGATGTCGGGTCGCTGACGCGCGATCAGCGTGCGCTGTTGCGGCGCAATTACATCGGCTTTGTCTTCCAAGGGTTCAACCTTCTGAAACGCACCTCCGCACTGGAAAATCTGGAGCTGCCGCTGATTTATCGCGGCACCCCGGCAGCGGAACGTCACGAGAAGGCGAGACAAGCGCTCGCGCTCGTCGGTTTGGCGGATCGGGAAAATCATACCGCGTCCGAACTTTCCGGCGGCCAGCAACAGCGCGTCGCCATCGCGCGCGCGCTCGTCACTGACCCCTATGTGATTTTCGCCGACGAGCCCACCGGCAATCTGGACAGCGCCCGCAGCTATGAGGTGATGGATCTCTTCACCAAGCTCAACGAGGAACGCGGCATCACCATCGTACTTGTGACGCATGAGGAGGACATCGCCGCCTATGCCAAGCGCCACATCCGCTTTCTGGACGGGCGCATCGCGTCCGATTCGGCCAACCCGAATCGGGTGAGCCGGAGCCAAAAGAAGATCGCGTCATGATCGGCAATGCGTTGGTCCTGGCCATACGCGAAATCCGCCGCAACATGATGCGCGCCTCGCTGACGACGCTCGGCGTGATCATTGGTGTGGCCGCGGTCATCGCCATGGTCACGCTGGGGAACGGTGCAACCCAAAGCGTGACATCGAGCATCGGTTCGCTCGGACGCAATCTTTTGATTTTGGCGCCCGGCACCAGGCGGATGGGCGGCGCGCAATCCGATGCGTCGCCTTTCGATCCCGGCGATGTGGAGGCTGTGCGGCGCGACATCACGGGCTTGCGCGCCGTTGCCGCGGTGGCGATGCGTTCGGAAATCGTGGTCGCCGGAAATCAGAACCACCCGACGCAGATTACCGGCACGGACAATTCCTATTTCGACGCGCGCGATTGGCCGTTGGCAGCGGGACGCATCTTTACCGATGCTGAAATGCGCAGCGGGCGATCCGTCTGCATCATCGGCCAGACCATTCGTACGACCTTGTTCGGCAGCCAGAATCCGCTTGGCGCCAATATCCGCGTGCGCGATGTGCCGTGCGACGTGGTTGGTATTCTTTCGGCCAAAGGCCAATCGACGTTCGGCCAGGATCAGGACGATCTGGTTGTGATGCCGATCCGCGCGGTGCAGCGGCGGCTTGCCGGCAATACCAATGTTGGCACCATATGGATTGCCGCCGAACGCCCCGAAGACGTGACCAAGATTAAGCAAGGCCTTACCGATCTGATGCGGGAACGGCGGCATTTGAGTCCCGGAACCCCGGACGATTTCCAGGCCAATGACATGGCGCAGATCACCCAGATCATGCAGACGACGACCGGCATTCTGACGCTGTTCCTTTCGGCGGTGGCGGCGGTCAGCCTGCTCGTCGGCGGCATCGGCATCATGAACATCATGCTGGTGTCGGTGACGGAGCGCACCCGGGAGATCGGCATCCGTCTTGCCATCGGCGCGCGCGAACGCGACGTGCTCACGCAGTTCCTGGTCGAAGCCGTGATGATGTCGGCTTTGGGCGGGCTGGTGGGTATTGCTTTTGGGCTGGGGGCTTCCGCCGCCGGAACGCATTTCCTGAAGATCCCGTTCGTGCCTTCGGTGCCGATTGTGGTGATCGCGTTTCTGTTCTCTGCCGGGATCGGCGTGGCGTTCGGCTATTTTCCGGCGCGCCGCGCAGCGCGGCTCGATCCCATAGACGCGCTAAGGCACGAATAGATCAGGCAAGAACGTTGGTGGACGGCGCCATAAGCACCCAGCGGATTCCATCCGGCTCGAATTCAAGCGATGCGGTGCCTTCCAACGTAGCGGGAACGAGCCTGGTGATCATCAGTCGGCCAAAGCCCTGGCGTTGAGTCTCTTTGATGCGTGGCCCGCCGGTTTCTTTCCAGCTAAATCGCAAACGCCGATACATGCCGTGGGATTCGATATCCCATTCGATTCGGACCGCGCCAGCGGCTGTTGAAAGTGCGCCATATTTGGCAGCGTTCGTTCCAAGCTCATGAAGCGCCATACCGATTTGCTCTGCGGCTTTCGGATTCAATTTAAGCTCCGCGCCTTCGGCGACAATCGACGCCTCGCCCGGGTTGTGGAATGGAAGCAATTGAACCTGCACCAAATCGCTTATGTCGGCGCCGCGCCAGCTGTCTTGGACAAGAAGATCGTGGGTCTTGGCGAAGGCGCCTAACCTCGTGCCGAAACCTGCCAGAAAGGTCTCGTAGCTGTCGGTTCTGCGGGCAATCTGATTGGCCATGCTTTGCACGACCGAAAGAAGATTTTTCGAACGATGAGACAGTTCGTGCATGACGAAATCGACATGCTCTTCATGCCGTTTGCGCACCGCGACTTCCGCGCTCAAAATCAGCGCCGGAACCGAAACACTGATCATGAACGCGAGCAGAAGAAGAAACGCATCGTTCAGGCTGCTGCGGACGAAAGGGCCACCATTCTCGACGGTTCCCCAAACGGCAAAGCAGGACAGAAGCGCGGCCGCCGTTGCTGTGTCACGCTGATTGCAGCGCACCGCCGCCCAAATCGGGGGCAATATGGCCAGAAAGGCCAAAGGGGTTCTGACGGAGGACTGCTCGAAGAGTGGACTGAATGCAATAAGTCCCACGGCCATCGCCGCCAAATACACCATTATGGATTGGATGATCTCCCCACGCTCCATTGGGACC
>DATARE010000444.1:0-2909 GCA_036264295.1 Micropepsaceae bacterium
CTTCCGTGGATCAACGGTGCCTCACCCGGTGCCCAAGTCATCTGCTCGACGTGCCTATTCTGATCCAACCATGCGCTCGGATTAATCGGCTTCCCATCCTCGCCGGTCACTTTCGGAAGACGTGCATTGACGCTGCTCGCGGGCCAGAAGTCGCCGGCGGGCGCAAAGATATATCGGTGCGATGGCATGTGCGCATGAAACTGGTTGATGTTTAATGGTTGGTCTTGCGGGATTTCGGCATCCAGCGATATGGAATAATGTTCCCTTTTCTCGGGCGAATTCTGTTCTGTCGTCGGCTCCGGCCCGATCTTTTCGTCGCGAACGACATGCACCACAATCTCGGACGGAAGTTTGGCCGCGAGAACTTGCGTTTTCACTGCATCAAGACCTTCGCGTGCTTGCAGGTCGTTGAAGTCCGTGGGCCGCTTGCCATCTTGGCCAGCGTTGGTATTTTGGAAAATAGGCACTGCAACGACACCGCCCACTTTTTCCGCTGCATATTTGGCCAAGGTTACGCCCGGGTTCTGGATCGGCTTCAGTGTCCATAAATCGCTGTCGGCACAGATGATGATCTTCGCGTCAGGCTGCCTTTTGCGCACAAGCGCCGCGACGGATGCGAGATTTCCAGCACTGAAGGCAACGACGACACCGTATCCCGTGGCGGCATGTATCGATCCAGCGGTAGCCAATCCCTCAGCGATTATAATGACGAGCTTACCATTAATTTCGGTGCGCCCTCCGATGGTGAAGAAGCCGCCGCGAGTCTCGCTCCCGGTGAGAAAGGTCTTCCCCCTGTGGAACGCATTTTCATTGTTATCGAAAATCCCCTGCAAGCTCGTCATCTTGCCATCGGAGTTGTTGATCGGGACCAGCAGCGCGTTAGCTACTCGGATTTCGCGAACCTCGCCCGAATGCGGATCAAACCCAAATTCCTCCACCCACTCGCCAACACGAAGACCGGAGATGGCTACGCCTTTGCTCGTCAAGTACGAATGTTCGCAGGTTTCACGCGCTCCATCCCACATTGCCTTTGCCCGAACAGCAGCGAACTCGCGCTTCCGCCTCTCTTGTTCGGAGCGCTCCTTCCTAGCGGCCTTCATCCGCGCCGCGAATTCGGCGCGCTCTTCGCGCGCGAAGGTTTTTGTTCCACTCAGGGACCAAGTGCCGTAAATTCCTCGCTTAAAGCAGCGATACCAGCCGCCTGGGCGGCCATCCAAATAGAGCGTGGCCTTCACGTTCAGGGTGCCCTTACGGTCACCATCGGCATAGTACCGGTGCGGGCGACCATCGGCCACGATCTGCCCGCGCACAGGAATGCCAGCCGCCCATATGGAATCCCGAAAGGATTCGATCACCGCCTCTGGCGATTGGCAATCTGCGCTCACAGTGCCACCCCACCGTCCGCGCCGATCTTGACGCCCGTCAGGCCCGAAACAGTTTTGATTAGGGTCGAGCGCCCCGCCGCGATGACGAAGGCGAGGGTATCGCCTTCGGCGCGGCAAATCGAGCAAGCGAAATGCCATCCGTCGGCGAAGAAAGCGTAGTCGCCCCGAGGTTTGGCGCGGCAGAACGGGCAACGTCCGCGCCATCCATATTCGTGGCGATCAAGACGAATATCAAAAAAGGCTCGTAGCCGCCGCGGCGCCTCGGTGAGCCGCTGCCGCGCGCGCACAATGAGATAGTCGGCGATCTTGCCTTCTGCCTGCGTGGCGAGCTCCTTAGAACTGCAAATTCCGCCGGCGAGAACCCGCCGAGCGGAATACCGGCTCGGATCCTCGTCACCTTGCGCGAGCCCTTGCGCCAATCGGGGGGCGTGACAATATAATTTTTGCATCGAGTCGCATGGCAATCCGACCGAACCTGATGCCGCCTTCCGCGCGCCAACGCGGGGCGGCATTTCTTTATATGGCATGGCAGATCACGCGGCCTCCGATGTCGAATTCCGGATTGACGATTCCACGAATGCCATCACGTCGGTGAGCCGATAGCGACAGCTCCGGCCTAACCGGACATGGGGAATTCGCCCACGGGCGAGCCGGTCTTTGGCGCACCAACCCTTCCCGACCCTGAGAATCCGTTCGACCTCGCGATCGGTTAAAAGCGGTGAAATTTCATTTTGCATCGCAGTTCCTTTTCGAGTTGCGCTGGGAAGCGCATGGGAGAATTAGGCCGTCACGACCACCGGCAGCGTGAGTCCGGAACGCCGGAGAATGCCGAAACATTGGGGAGACCGGCGGTGGCTCGTAGTGTTGGGCCCAGCGAACCGAAAACGGTTTTTCTTGAGCATTCAGGCCTCCCGTGCCACGACGGCGGCCGGTGACATCGGTCCCGGGTTCGGATTCGGGACGCACCTGATGCCGGCGTCCCTGCCCGATGCCAGCGTGGCTCCGCAGCAGCACAACGATTGGATGGATCCCTGGGATTCGCGGCCGCAGTTTGCGCAGCGATGCAGGTTCGTCCGTTCGGCACGCAGGATTCGGCCGCAGCAACTCGAACAAATATGGTCGGCCGCGGCCCAGGCGCTCATGGCTCCGGCACCCCCTGGCGAATGCCGGAAACGTCGGCGCGAAATTCGAACTGCACACGCCCCTTCGTGACGCGAAGCACCTGCACCATGGCCTCGGTCGCATCCGCCGCCAACGTTTCGAACGTGTGAGGCGCGCCATCGACTGAGTAGTGAACCGCGACGCGGTGCAGCGGCCGCAGATTGACGGGTGCTGTGCCCTTTGCGTTGCGGCCCGCTTTGAGTTCGCGTTCGCGGTTGTAGCAGGAGACACAGCGCCGGTTCCCGATCATCCGCATGGTGCCGCGGCCGCAGCGGGGGCAGACCATGGAGTCGAACCAGCGCGAATAAAACGTCACATCGACGCCGGCGTGCCGGGCCCCAATGGGGCAGGCCCGGCATTTCT
>DATARE010000496.1:0-3653 GCA_036264295.1 Micropepsaceae bacterium
GCTCTTGGAGGCCGCATCCTTCGCTTTGGCAGCAGCCGCTTCGGCGTCCTTTACTTTCGCAGCTTCGGCCTCGCGCTGTTTGGCGGCTGCGGCGTCCTGCTGCCTGGCTGCCTCGGCCAAACGGGCTTGCTCCGCTGCACGATTTGCCGCGTTCTGCTGCTCCAAGCTGGCGACGCTCGGCAATTGCTCGTAAGGGTGCAAGCCGATGACGATGGCGCCGATGAGCACCAGGACGGCAAGTCCGGTGCCCATCGCCAGCGCTTGCGTCTTGCGCCTTTTCCAAAACGGCTCGCCATCGTCGTCGTTATTCTTGCCACCCATTCCGACGCGCGCGGTGGAGAGGTTGGGCACGTTTTCGCGCGCTGGCGTTTCTCCTCCGAGACGCCGCAACAAGGCCAGCATCGCGGAACGCACATCCACATCGCGCTCGCCGCTGACACGGTCGGCGATGGCGCTTTCCACAAGCTCGCGGCAGGCGGGGCGCTCCGCAAGTTTCGCCAATTGCGCCACCGCATCGCGGCGGGCTTGCCAATCCTTGGAATCGAGCTGCGCAACAAGTGCATCGGGCAGCTTGATGCTCGCCGCGGCCGGGTTGCGTGCGATCACCATCTCGCCCGAATTGCGTTTGACGAAACGCTTGGGCGTCATGCCGGCGGATTCGGCCCGCGCACGGCGGCTCAAATAATCGAACACCGCATCCAGTGTGATGCGATCGCTGTTCGGAGCGGCATCGCCTTTGCCGATGGCGTCTACTAGCCAGCCGGTGAAACGCGACAGCGCCGCCGGCGCCGCACCTTCCCGTAAAGTGCCCGCGGAATCATAGGCGAATTGGAGCGAGTCCGTTGCGGTCAGCACATATTGGCCTTCGACATTGTCGGTGCCGAACGTGTCATCGGTGACTGTCTGGGCGACGCCTTTGGCGCCGTCGATGAATGCACCGCTGTGGCAGCAATCCAAAATCACGACCTGCTTGCCGGCGCGCGATTGTTCCAGCATGTCGCGCATTTCCAGCGCCGACAGGCTGCGCGCCTGCGGGCGGTCGAACAGAGTCTGGCCTGTGGCAAGGAACAGACGCTGGCCTTTCGTCATGATGCCGTGGCCGGAATAATAGAGCAGCACCATGTCGTCAGGTTTGCGATCGTCCAGCAGTGCCGCGAGCTGATCTCGGATGGTCTGCAGATCCTGGTCGATGCAGGTCGAGACATCCGTGAAGCCGCCGCGCTCCGGGTCCTTCAACACCTGCGCCAGCGCCTCCACATCGCTTCGCGGTGCGTTCAGCTTGGCCAGTTTCGGATCGGTGAACTGGCTGATGCCGACCAGGAGCGCATAGCCACCCATCGTCTCAGCCGCCCGCCGGCTTGGGTCTGAGCGCGTCGACCAGAGCCACCAGCTCGGCCGGTTTGATCTGCTTCGGGTCGAACGAGACTTTTGACGATCCGGCTGTGAGCTCGATCGTCACCGGCGGCTGCGACGGCCGCGATACAATGGACTTGATCACCTCGAAAATTCCGGGGATCACGCCGGCAGGCAGGCTGACCAGGAAGGCACCCAGAACCTGCCCGACGCCCTTGGCGCCTCCGGGCGCTCCAGCTTCCATCGCCTCCACCGCCGACACTCCGTTGAGGCGTCCAACGGCATCGCGCAATTCCTCGGTGAGATCGGCGATCTCGCGGCGGGAGGTGTCCCCGGCAGCAACCACCCCGACCGAAATTTCCATGTCCGCCCCCGGTTAACCATCCGGGATTATATACTTAATTCCGTCGCGAACCCAAAGACTTGCTGGGGAATCGCGGGCTTCTCCGCATAGATCATCGGATCTAGGTCTTCTTGGTTTGCGCCTCCACCAATTTCAGGCGTGCGACCTGAGCACATTCCTCCATGACCTTGAAATAGCGTGCCACGGCCTCGCGTCCGACCTCGAAGGGGTGCGGCTCGCCAGGCTTGCGGGCGGCGATCAGTTTGATTTTGGTGACGGCATTGTCGAATTCCGAATGGTTCGACATGACGATGGTGGCGCCCGCATTCGCGGCCGCCGCAGCCATCTTCCGCTGCGAATTGATGTAGATGTCGAAATGCGGAACGTCGTTGACGAAATTGAACGCCGTCCCACCGGAATACGCAACCGTGAGAGGTTTGCCCCCATCCTTCACCTGAAAAATCATCGAAACGGTGCCCGGCGTGTGTCCCGGTGTCAGCACCAATATCACGCTGGTATCGCCGAGCGTGATCTTCTGCCCGTCCATGGCCACGATGTCGCGCTTGGGTTTTCCATGGGGATACTGATTTTTGGATTGTTCGATGGAATCCCAATCCGGCGCTCCCATGACAATGCGGGAATGAAAGCGGTCCTGCATCAGTTTTGCGCCGCCGACATGATCGCCATGGGCGTGTGAGATGATCACGTATTTGACGTTCGCCGGATCGAGGCCGAGCTTTTTCAGGCCGCCGACAATCGCTTCGTCCGACGCATATTCGTACAGCGTGTCGATCAGGATAATGCCGTCGCTCGTGGTCAGCGCCCAGGACGAATGAATCTTGGTGCCCACGAAATAGAGATTGTCGAACACCTTCGCCGGTTCGGTATACCAGGTCGAACGGTCCGGCGCCGGTCCCGGCGCGACGTCGCGGCCCGGTCCCGTCTGCGGCAGCACGCAGGTGCGAGCCAAAGTGCCGGTGTAATCGAATTCGGCGGCAGTCTTGGCGGCCCGCAAATGGGCATCGATGGTATTGGCGGCATCTTGCGCGAAGGCGCCCGCAGCACCCAGACCGGCCATGACGGCCAGCGCCGCCCAGACATGTTTCTTCATGGCCTATTCCAATCCTTCGATGATGCGGATGTCGCGTTCGGCGGCATCTTTGCCCAGCGCGGCGAGGGCTTTCTTGTATTCCGGACTGTTGTAGGCGGTAACCGCCTTCTCCACGCTGTCGAATTCGATCAAGACCGTGCGCTGCATCAGTCCCTGTTCCATGACTTTGGCGGCCGTGCCGCGCGCCAGGAAACGCCCGCCGGCCGCGGTCAGGGCAGGAGCGGCGATTTTGGCGTAAGCGGCAAGCGCGTCAGGGTTGGAAATGGAACGATAAGCAGTAATCCAATAGGCCTTGGCCATGCTCGCTCTCCCGTTGTTGATTGCTTTGGCGGCTCACTCTAATCGGCGGCGTGCCCTCTGGGCAGAGGCTTGCTTGCCCCTTCGGTCCAATGGACGTACCAAGACCGGCAGGCGCCGGATACGGAAAGAGACGGCAGCAGCCTGTTCGGATAGGGGCGAATGAGGATTCCAATTCATCGGGAGGGCTGGCCCTTCATTGGGGCGTTTTTCGGTACGAATGTCCTTCTCTACTGGCTTTCACCTTGGCTCGGCGGGATAATTGTTCCCCTAACGCTCTGGTGCATCCTGTTTTTTCGCGATCCTGAGCGGATAACGCCGCAAGGCGAAGGGCTGATCGTCAGCCCGGCCGACGGGCGCCTGTTGCCTATCATCACCGCCATCCCTCCCGAAGAACTCGGAATGGGCCCGGAGCCACGCGTCCGGCTGAGCATCTTCATGGATGTGTTCAACGTTCATGTGAATCGCAATCCGGCCGATGGAACGGTAATAGCGCTGAGCTACCGGAAGGGGCGCTTCATCAACGCGTCGTTCGACAAGGCCAGCGAA
>DATARE010000528.1:0-5048 GCA_036264295.1 Micropepsaceae bacterium
ATGGCCGTGCGGCAATCCGCCGACCACCGGCACGTCGCCATTGAACGATAGGCGTTGAACCGCAAGGCCGCGCCGCCGGTCCAGCCGTGCGGATATGGATGCGGTGTTGATGTCCAGGAACCGCCCGTTGCGGCCTTCGCCTTGGGGAACTGTCGAAGCGTCGCCAAGCCGGATTCGCTGCGGAAGCGGTTTTGCAGCCGGCGCGGTCCGAAATCGCGTTTCCATCGCGGAAAGTTCGTCGCAATACGCATCCCAGCGGGATTGCGTGATGTGGGTGCGATAATCGCTGGCCCACAGACGGCAGAGAAGCTTCCAATCCGCGTCGGCGGCATTTTCGCGCAACAGCGCCGCATAGATGCGCTGGCAGGCGGCATTGATCCCGACATCGTCGCGGCCCGTGACGGCCCAGCGCGTGAGATTGTATTTGCGCTGCTTTTTCACGGGAACCGGACAGGCGGCGGTTTCCAAGCGCAGAGGCGCTGCGTCCGGATTGGCAGTCAGCGCGAATGCATCCGACGGCGCAACCAGCCGCATCCCCGTGGCGGAGGACAGCACCATCAGAGCATCGGCAAGCCGCGCCCATTCGCGATTGCTCAGCGCCTCTTCGCTGCGATAGCGGCCGGGACGAAAATCGAAAATTTCACCGTCGCTGGCATAGATGCAAAGCGCCCGCGATGTGGGTCCCTGTTTGTCCACGACAAAGCCGAGATACTCGACCAGCCCAATATCGCCATGGGCATAACGCTGCAATTTTTGGAATGCGACCGTGTTGGTCCAGAGCAGCCCGATGGTGCGGCCGTCCGCGCCCTGCGCGGTTTGCGGGAGATAGCGCGATTCGGTGGTCCATTCGGGATGCTGGGCCGCGGGATTGTCCCAATCCATCAGCAGCGCCTTGTAACCGGCGTCGAGATAATGGCCGACAAGACCGCCAGCATAGGCTTGCTCGTTCACCAGCGCGAGGGTCGGCGAAATGCCGAGCAGCCGCCGGTAAACCTCGTTTCCGATCGCGAGATTTTTCGCGACCGCTTTGGCGGGCACCAAGGGCCCGATCATTTGCGCATAGCCAGAACCGATCAGCTCGGCCTTTCCTTGGGCGATCAATTCGCGCAAGCGCGCAATCCAGGCGGGATCGCGCTGTGCAATGTCTTCCAGTGTGTAGCCCGATGCTTCGATACCGATGGGGCCATGCGCCGCGGCCAGTGCGAGCAGTGGCCAGTAGCACCGCTCGATAACAGTCGCGCGGTCGCTTTCCTCGATGGACGAAAACGCCAAATTCAGATGAAACAGCGCGAACAGATTCAGCGTCGCCGGTTCCGCCTCCGGCAGGGCCGTCGCCGCAGAATGTGCGGCCGCGCTGTTCATTGCGTGTCGATCTGCAGAGCCGCAAGGCCAGCTTGGGCAGCCCCCAACGCGGCTTCGCGCGTGATTCCGGTCGCCATCACCATGGCGGCGGAGGGTCGTTTGTCGCCGGCCGGCGGTATGATGTCGCCAGGCTTCGCAGTGACCACAACGGCGGCAATCCCGGGAAGCTTTCTTGCCATTTCCGCGCCGCGCACATCAATGACGCGGCCGGGCTTCGGAAAGGCATAACGCTGGATCACCGGCTGTTGTTTGCGCGGTTCCATTTCGTCCGGAGGGATGGTTTCGCCCAACGCCACGCGAATCGCGCAGCCGATAAAATCGACGCCGGTGTTGAGCGGAATTTCCAGCGTGCAGAAAAAGCCGCCGGACAGCCGCGCCGCCAGTTCGATCAAATAGGGTTCACCCTTGTGCACGACGATGTCGCCTTTCACGGTCCCATCGGTAACCCCCAATGCCGCCGCAGCGTCTGCGACCGCATCCTTGACCTTCTGCTGAAGGCTTGGCGGCAGATGGCTCGGCAGATCGCCGCCATTTTCGATGAAAAACGGTGCATGCACCTCCAGCAACTCATAATTGCGGTCGGCGAAACCCGGCGTAAAGCAGCGGCCTTTGGTGACAATCGATTCGGTCGAGATTTGCGGCCCGTCGAGATAGGCCTCCACCATCACGCGCGACGTCGGGGAATATTTGCGCGCCAGGGCAAAGGCAGCGTGGAGATCGGCGGTGCGCGAGAGGCGCTGCACGCCACGGCTGCCGCGACTGTCCACGGGTTTGATCACGAGTTCCGATCCGCGCTCTGCCATGATGGCCTCGATATCGGCAACGCTTGTGACGGATGCGAACCACGGCACCGGAACGCCGCATTTCTTGAAGCGCTGTTTCATCGCCAGCTTGTCGCAAGCAAGCTTTGCGGTTGCGACGGAAATGCCCGGCAAATTCAATTTTTCCGCGACAAGCGCCGCCGTCACGGGTGCATCGGCGGCCACGCACAGCACGCCATCAATACGCCGATGCTCGCGGACATAGCGTTCCGCCGCCGCCAAGGTCTCCTCCGGGCCGTAGACATCGGCGATCAGCCTGTCATGGGCATAGGCAAAACTCGGCGCCTTCGGGTCCAGGTCGGAAACCACAACATGCAGCCCCATGTCGCGCGCGCGCTTCACCGCGTCCACCGCTTCGATGCCGCCGGAAATGATGAGCAGCGTCTTGGTCATTGGAAATACAGCCCGCCATTGACGTTGAGTGTGTGGCCGGTGATGTAACCGGCTTTTTCGGAGCAGAGAAAGACCACGGCCGCGGCGATTTCTTCCGCTTCGCCGACGCGGCCCACGGGAATTTGCGCCGCTTTCGTCTTGCCGGCTTTGGAGCGGAGTTCTTTTTTGGTCATGTCGGTTGCCACGAGTCCGGGCGAAACGGCGTTGGCCGTGATGCCGTTGCCCGAATAGAGCTTTGCCATCGAATGGGTGAAATTGATCAACCCAGCTTTGGCGGCGGCATAATGCACCTGGCGCATACCGCCCCATTGCCCGCCGATGGATACGATGTTGACGATCCGGCCCCAGGATTTTCCGATCATCGCGGGCAAGGTTTCTTGCGTAACGGCGAAGGGCCCGCGCAAATTGGTCTCCAGCATCCGATCCCAATCGGCATCGCTGATCTCGGCAAAGGGTTTTTCGTCAGAGATTGCCGCATTGTTCACGACAATATCGATGGTGGCGCCGAAATTTTTTTCCGCGGCGGCAATGGCGCGGCGAATGGATTGGCGCGAGCCCAGATCGACGGCAACGGGAAATGCGCCGGGGAATTCCTTTTGCAGCGCCTCGGCGCCGGCGCGCGTGGCGTGATAACCGCAGGCGACCCGATAGCCTTGCTGCAGAAGCGCGCGCGCTATGGCGTTGCCGATCCCGCGGCTCGCACCTGTTACCAAAGCGAGTCGTTTTTGCGGGCGCGCCATATCAGCCGAACGAGGATTCGCATGTCATATCGTCAAGGCGATGTCCGCCCAACAACATCGGCAGCAGATCTTCTTGCGCATCGACATGGCAATGGATGAGCGCAGGGCCGGGACGGTTCAAAGCATCGGCCATAGCCTTTTCCATGCCGTGAGGGGAGGCGATGGAGACGCTGCGAATGCCATAGGCTTTCGCAATGGCCGCGAAATCGGGATTGTAGCGCACGCCCGTTGCGGGATGGGATTTCCAGGTCTGCCGCTGGAATTGCGCCACGATGTTCAGCGCGTGGTTGTCCAGCACGATGATTTTGATGTCGAGATCCATTTCGGCAATGGTGGCCAGCTCCTGGATATTCATCTGAAAGCTGCCGTCACCAACGAAGCACAACACTTTGGCGTCGGGGTCCGCGATCTTCGCGCCAATGGCCGCGGGCAGATCGTATCCCATGGTGCCATGGCCGGAAGAGGTCAGGAGGCGCCGGGTGGGATTGTCGAAACGGAAATGGCGCGGCACCCAGCACTGGTGCTGGCCGACACCGGTGGTGACGATCAGCTTTCCGCTCGCGCAAATGCGGTCGGCAGCGGCAATCACGTCCTGCGGCTTCAAAGCGGAGCCGCGTGGCCCGACGCAGACCGGGTGGGCGGCTTTCCACGCCGCAATGGTGGCGAGCCAGGCCGTGGTGTTCTTCACCGGCGGCTCGTCTGCGAGGCACGCATTGAGTGCTGCGAGCGCCTGCTTGGCATCGGCGTCGATTTTCAGGTCCAGCGGCACGCGGCTGTGGGCGAGTTCGCCCCGATCGATATCGATGCGGGCGATTTTGGCGCCGGGCGCGGTCTGTTCCGGCAAGCTGCCGGTTTGCCGAACATGGAACGTCGTGCCGACGCCAATAAGCAGGTCGCAATTGTGGACCGCGAGATTGGCATATTGGCTGCCAGCATAGCCGCAGAGGCCGAGCGACAGAGGTCCATCGGAGGGATAGCTACCCATGCCTGGCATGCTCATCGCTACCGGAATACCAAAGCGTTCTGCCAATCGGCGAATTTCCGCTTCCGCTCCGGAGGCCACGACGCCGCCACCGGCCAGGATCACCGGCCGCTTCGCCGCTTTGATCCATTGTGCCAGCTTTGCCAGGCGCTGTTTGGGCAGGCGCGGCTTTGTATCGGGCGAAACGGGTGCGGGCTCGGTTCGGCCCCCGGAAAGGTTGCTCCGTTGCACATTCATCGGCAGGTCGATCACCACCGGCCCTTTGCGGCCCGTTCCGGCCAGGCGGAACGCTTCTTCCATCACAGCCGGCAGCTCGTGGGCATCCCGGACCAGGAAGGCGGCTTTGGCGATGGGCTTCACCAGATCGACTGTGTCGACCTCCTGAAACCCGCGCTGCTTCACGGGCAGCTTGCCCCGCATGTCCGAGGTCCCGACCTGACCCGTCAGCACGATCAGCGGCAGATTGTCGTAATAGGCATCGGCAATCGGGGTGACGGCGTTGGTGACGCCCGGGCCCGATGTCACCATGAAGATGGCCGGCTTGCCGGTCAGCGCGGCATAGGCCAACGCCGCGTAGCCGGCGCCCTGTTCGTTGCGGGGACAGACGATCTCGATATCGGTCTGTTTCTCGACGACATCGAGAATGGGCGCAATCGTGCCGCCGGGAAAAATGAAGACCTGCCGGGTTTCATGCCGAACCAGCGCCGCGACAATCGCTTCGGCGCCGGAAAGCTCCCGCGCGAACGCCGC
>DATARE010000558.1:0-5346 GCA_036264295.1 Micropepsaceae bacterium
CGACGATGATATCGTTCCGGAAGCAGACCTTGACCGGCTCATCGCCCGGCTCGATCTGCCGGTCGACCAGCAGCACATTTTCCGGCGTGGCGGCGAGCAGCCTGGCAATCATGCGCGAATCATAGAGCACGTCCCCATCCATCAGCACCAAGGAACGCCCCAGCTGAAGGCGCGCCTTCTGCACCCAGAGCGATACCAGGCTGCCCTCGCGATAATCCGGGTTTTCCACACACGCCACTTTGGCCCCTTCGCCGACGCGTTCGAGAGCCGCGCGGATGAGGCCGGCCTGATGCCCAACGGTCAAGGCAATGTCGTCGACGCCATTGGCCCGGAGCGCTTCGATGTGGCGCTGAAGCAGGCTTTTGCCGCCGAATTCCAGCAAAATCTTGGGCTTGTCAGCCGCGCCCAGCCGCCTGCCAATTCCTGCCGCAAGAATTATGGCGGTGGGGGAGGCGGGGGCAGGCTTCGTAGAACCAGGTGACAATTTTTTGACGCTCCAATATGTAATCCGCTAGCTTAGGCAACGTTACAAAGCGTTAAGCGATAGAGCAAAGCCGGAGACCGCGCCACCACGGCGACGTCCGCAACGCTCGAACGATCCCCACACATGAACATCCAGGACCGCCATCCTTCCTTTCAATTCCGTTCGGCTTCGGAGCGCCGCTCCCGAAGCGCAACGCTCCGCCGTGAAATCCAATCGCCCGACCTCTCATTCCTGATGGAGGCCCATAATGGGCTCTCGGCCAAAATCGCCGAGGAGGCGGGGTTCACCGCGCTTTGGGCGTCCGGGCTCACCATTTCGGCAAGCTTGGGATTGCGCGACAGCAATGAAGCATCCTGGACCCAGGTGCTCGATGTCCTGGAATTCATGAACGACGCGACGAGCTTGCCCATCCTGGTCGATGGCGATTCGGGATATGGCAATTTCAACAATGTGCGCCGGCTCGTCAGCAAACTCTGCGAGCGCGGCATCGCCGGCGTGTGCATCGAAGACAAGCTGTTTCCGAAAACGAATTCCTTCATCGGCGAGGCCCAGCCGCTTGCCGATATCGATGAGTTCTGCGGCCGCATCAAAGCGGGCAAGGACAGCCAGACCGACGAAGATTTCGTGCTGGTGGCGCGCGTCGAGGCGCTGATTTCTGGGCGCGGCATGGAGGA
Organism: Micropepsaceae bacterium; assembly: GCA_036264295.1. Classification (GTDB taxonomy): domain Bacteria; phylum Pseudomonadota; class Alphaproteobacteria; order Micropepsales; family Micropepsaceae; genus CAIYRG01. The sequence continues at coordinate 1,159 of DATARE010000558.1, forward strand.
GGCGCTAAGGCGCGCCGAGGCCTATCACGCGGCGGGCGCCGATGCGATCCTGATCCATTCCAAGCTCAAGACTCCGGCGGAGATTTTCGCCTTCGCCGAGCGCTGGGCGAACCGCGCGCCCGTCGTGATCGTGCCCACGACCTATTACACCACGCCCACGGATCTGTTCCGTCAGGCGGGGATTTCCACCGTCATCTGGGCCAATCACGCGCTCCGGGCCTCCATCACGGCGATGCGCGAAACCACGCGCCGCATCTTCCAGGACCAATCCCTGAACGAGATCGAAGGCCGCGTGGCGAGCGTGAAGGATATTTTCGCGCTCGTCGGCAATGCCGAACTCGAAGAGGCGGAGCAGCGCTATTTGCCGGACAAGGCCACAGCCCGCGCCCTGGTGCTCGCGGCCTCGCGGGGCGGGCTCGACGATCTCACCCAGGACCGGCCGAAATGCATGATCGATGTGCGCGGCCAATCCTTGCTGCAACGGCTTGTCTGGACGATGGCCGACAGCGGCATCCGCAATGTCGGGGTGGTGTGCGGCTATCGCAAGGATGCGGTGACGGTCAAAGGCGTCTCGATCATCGACAATGACCGTTACGCGGAGACCGGGGAGCTTTACTCGCTGGCTTGCGCGCGGGAACGCCTGGATGGCGAGACCATTGTCGTCTATGGCGACGTGCTGTTCCGGCAATATATTCTCGATGCGTTGATGACCGACAAGGGCGACATCGTGCTCGCCGTCGATGCGCTGAAGCAGTTCGACAATGCCTCCGAGCATTATCGCGATCTGGTCGCTGCGGACCGCCCGTTCTCCGGCAGCTATCTGGACGAGGAGCCGGTACATCTTCGCGCCATGGCCGCGGATTTGCCCCGCGGGGACATCAATGGCGAATGGATGGGATTGGCGCGGCTGAGCGCGCGCGGTGCAAGCCTGGTGCGGGACGAGATCGCGGCCATGGAAGCCGAAGGCTTGCTGGAAAAAGCGGACCTGCCGCTGCTCTTCACCCATCTTGCCAAGAAGCACCCGGTCATCGTTCACTATTTCACCGGCCATTGGCTCGACGTCGACACGCTTCAGGACCTGGCCAACGCCCGCAATTTCACCTGAGAGAACCGTGCATTCATGATCAAGGCCCGCGCATTTCTGCAGGAAGCCACGGCCAGGGGCTTCGATTTTTTCACCGGCGTGCCTTGCAGCTTTCTGACCCCGCTGATCAATGGCGTTCTGAGCGACCGCAAGCTTTCCTATGTCGGCGCGGCGAGCGAAGGCGAGGCGGTGGCGATTGCCGCCGGCGCCTGGCTCGCAGGGAGGCGAACGGTTGTAATGTGCCAGAATTCGGGGCTGGGCAACGCGGTCAATCCGCTGACCTCGCTGAACGCACCGTTCAAAATCCCCACGCTGTTCATCACCACCTGGCGCGGCGAACCCGGTATCGCCGACGAGCCGCAGCATGAAATGATGGGCCGCATCACCCAGGACCTCGTATCCTTGATCGGTCTCGAACAGGACGCGTTTCCATCGGAAACGGCGGCAATAGGACCCGTGCTCGATCGCGCCATCCGCCACATGGATTCGACCTCGTTGCCTTTTGGCTTGGTGATGCGCAAGACGGACCTGGAAGACGAACCGTTGGATCAGGCGCCGCTGCCGTCCCGCGTGCCCGGCCAACGCACGCATCTGGAACGCGGGGGTGCACGGCCCGTCCGCGCCGCGGTGCTCGAGAAACTGCTTCAGCGGGTGGACGACACCACCGGCATTATCGCGACCACCGGCAAATGCGGACGCGAGCTTTTCACCATCGCCGACCGGCCGCAGCATCTCTATCAGGTCGGGTCGATGGGGTGTGCCACCGGGATGGGGCTTGGGGTTGCGCTCAACAATGATCGGCCGATTGTCGCGCTCGACGGCGACGGTGCTGCGCTGATGAAGCTCGGCACCTTCGCGACGGTCGGCGCCTATGCGCCCAAAAATCTGATTCACGTTCTGCTGGACAATGGCGTGCATGATTCCACCGGCGGCCAGGCGACCGTGTCGGCCTCGGTGGATTTTGCCAGCGTCGCGCTGGCGTGCGGTTACAGCGCGGCCATCTCTGCCGATACGCTGGATGGGTTCGAAGCCGCCTTGGCGGCGGCGCAGGCCGGCCCCAAGCCGGCGATCATCCATATGCGCATCGCGCCCGGTTCGATGACGAAGCTGGGCCGGCCGACGGTCACGCCGGTCGAGGTTGCGCGCCGTTTCAAATCCTTTCTCGGGCAGACCCAGGCGGCCGCGAAATCGAAACAGGCGGAGTCGGTTGCGTGACCACGAAGCCGGTCGTTGAGCCGATCCTGCTGACGCCGGGCCCGCTCACCACCCGGATCGAGACACGGCGCGCCATGTTGCGCGATTGGGGTTCGCGCGACGTAGCCTTCATCGCGATGACGGCCGAACTGCGCCGGCGTTTGCTCGACGTCGCCAATGGCGCGGACAGCCATGCCGCGGTGCCGCTTCAGGGCAGCGGCACCTTCATTGTGGAAGCCGCCATCGCGACGCTGGTGAGACCGGCGGATAAACTGCTGGTGCTGGCGAACGGCGCCTATGGCGAACGCATCCTCACAATCGCCCAACGTCTTGGGCGCGCGGCCGCGGTTTTGCGCTGGCCGGAAGATATTCCGGTCGAGCCCGCGGCGGTCGATGCGGCGCTGGCCGCCGATCCGGCGATCAGCCATGTGGCGCTCGTGCATTGCGAGACGACGAGCGGGCTTCTCAACCCCTTGCCGGAACTTGCCGCAATCATTGCCAAACATGGCAAGGCGCTCCTGCTCGATGCCATGAGCAGCTTTGGCGCATTGGACATCGATCTTCGCGCGGTGCCCGTAATGGCGGTGCTCGCTTCGAGCAACAAATGTTTGGAAGGCGTGCCGGGACTGGGATTCGCACTGATCCAAAAGGACGCGCTTGCCGCGGCCAAAGGCGTCAGCCCGTCGCTGAGCTTCGATCTGCACGACCAATGGCGCGGATTTGAAGCCAACGGCCAATGGCGGTTCACTCCGCCGGTGCAGGTCGTGGCTGCGCTTGTCGAGGCGCTGCGCCGCTTCGAGGCGGAAGGAGGGCAGCCGGCGCGCCTGCGCCGCTATCGGGAGAATTTCGCGTGTCTGCTGGCCGGTATGAAGCGGCTCGGCTTTTCGCTTTACCTCGACGAGGCGGTGCAGGCGCCGATCATCGCCACTTTTCGCTCGCCGGCGAATTTTCCCTTCGAGCGTTTTTACGATGCGCTCGCGTCCCGTGGTTTCCTGATTTATCCGGGCAAGCTCACCAAGGCCGAGAGCTTTCGCATTGGTTGCATCGGCGCCTTGCAGCCTTCCGATTTCGTCCGGCTGATCGAGGCTATCGCTGCCAGCCTGGATGCGCTGCGCGTGCACGCGTGAACGCCGAACAGCGGTTCACAGCGAGGCAACATCGGCGGGATGCGGCCGGCCTTCCAGCCAATGCCAAGCGGCAAGCGCCGGTACGCCGAGCACGACATCGCGCAAGCGTCTGATGAGGGAGACTGCAATGGAGACGTCGGGCGGCAGGCCGAACAGCCCGCAGGCCACGACAAAGCCGCCTTCCTGCACGCCGATGGAGGCGGGCACCGCGAAACCCGTCGCTTTCAAGGCCTGGCCCAGCGCTTCGATGATCAGGCAGGGAACGATCCCCACCGGATGACCGAGCGCAATCACCGAAACATAGATTTCCAAAGACCCGAGCAGCCAGGCGGCAAAGTGGAAAAGAAAACCGCCCGCGATGCGATGCGGCGCGCGGTACAGCGCCATGATCGCGTCATGCAGACCCCGGGGGCCGCTCGCGCCCGCACCGCCGCCCCAGTTCTTGCCGAACCTGTCCGCCGCCCATTCGATAAGCTTGGCGACGCCGAGCCATTGCGCGGCAACCAGGCCCGCCGCGACCGCGCTGGCGGTGGCGACGCCGGCCATCGCGTAGTTTTGGATATTGTGTTCCGGCCTGCCCGGGATCAGCAGCGCCAGTCCCATCAGCGTGAACGCGATCTGGCTGATGAATTCCAGTGTCGTGTCGACAATGGCGCTGGCAATGGCGGGGGACAAAGGCATGCCGCGCCGCGCCAGCAGCCTCGTGCCCGCCGCCACGCCACCCAATTGCGCGACCGGGAGCAGATTGTTGATGGCTTCGCGAATCCAGCGCAGCAAATGATA
>DATARE010000586.1:0-2385 GCA_036264295.1 Micropepsaceae bacterium
CCTTAAGCCCATGACGCCAGCCAAACTGTTTCATCCCGCCGTCGCGGCGTGGTTCGAGAAGAGCTTCGCCGCACCGACCGCGGCGCAAGCTCAAGCGTGGCCGGCGATCAAATCCGGCGAAAACGTGCTGATCGCAGCTCCGACAGGATCGGGCAAGACTTTGGCCGCGTTTCTGGCGGCCATCGATTCGCTGGTCCGGCAAGGGCTGCAGGGCGAACTGCCGGACGAAACCCAGATTGTTTATGTCTCGCCGCTGAAGGCGCTCTCGAATGACGTCCAGCGCAATCTTGAAATTCCGCTGGCCGGCATCAGCGAGGCATTGCGCGAACATGGTCTGCCGGAAGTCGAAATCCGCACCTGGGTGCGGACCGGTGACACCCCACAGGCCGAGCGCGACCGCATGCGGCGGCGTCCGCCACACATCGTGGTGACCACGCCGGAATCGCTTTACATCCTGCTCGGGTCCGAATCGGGCCGGGCGATGCTGAAGACGACACGCACGGTCATCGTCGATGAAATCCACGCGCTTGCGCCCAACAAGCGCGGTGCGCATCTGGCGCTGTCGCTCGAACGTCTGGCCTCGCTGTGCGGTCACAAATTGCTGCGCGTGGGTTTGTCGGCAACGCAGAAGCCCATCGAGGATGTGGCGCATTTTCTGGCCGGCGCCGATCCGCTGGCGCGATGCAAGATCATCGACACGGGCCATGTGCGGGCGCGCGACCTCGCGCTTCAACTCCCGCCCTCTCCGCTCGAAGCGGTGATGTCCAACGAGGTGTGGGAACAGGTCTATGACAGTCTGGTGCAGCTGATCGAAGCGCACCGCACCACGCTGATCTTCGTCAATACGCGGCGGCTGGTGGAGCGCATCACGCGCCAGCTTTCGGACCGGCTTGGCGAAGCCGCCGTTGCCGCCCATCACGGCAGCCTGGCGAAAGAACAAAGGCTGGATGCCGAGCAGCGCCTGAAATACGGAAAGCTGAAAGCGCTCGTCGCCACCGCTTCGCTGGAATTGGGCATCGATATCGGCGATGTCGATCTCGTCTGCCAAATCGGTTCGCCGCGTTCGATCGCGAGCTTTCTGCAGCGGGTCGGGCGTTCCGGCCACGCCGTCGATGGCACACCGAAGGGCCGGCTTTATCCGCTGTCCCGTGACGAATTGGTGGAGAGCACCGCGCTGATCGACAGCGTCAATCGTGGTGAGCTCGACCGGCTCTGCATCCCGGCCAATCCGCTCGACGTGCTATCCCAGCAAATCGTGGCCGAAGTCGCAGCCCAGGAATGGAGCGAGGACGATCTCTTCGGTTTGGTCCGCCGCGCCTGGCCGTACCGCGCGCTGGAGCGGAAGGATTTCGACGCCATCGTGACCATGCTCGCGGAGGGATTCACCACCCGTCGCGGGCGGCGTGGCGCGCTGATTCATCACGATGCGGTCAATCATATGCTGCGGGCGCGGCGCGGTGCGCGGCTGACCGCGATCACGTCTGGCGGCGCCATTCCCGACAATGCCGATTACAAGGTGCTGCTCGAACCGGAAAACAATTTCATCGGCACGGTGAACGAGGATTTCGCGGTCGAAAGCCTCGCCGGCGATGTGTTCCAGCTCGGCAACCATTCCTATCGCATCCTGCGCGTGGAACGCGGCACGGTGCGGGTGGAAGATGCCCATGGCATGGCGCCGACCATTCCATTTTGGCTCGGCGAAGCACCGGGGCGCAGCGATGAGCTTTCCGCGGCTGTTTCGCGCCTGCGCACGGACATGGCCGCGCATCTTGCGGCGGATCCTTCTGGCGAAAGCGCGTTCCGCTGGCTGACCGAAACGCTCGGTCTCACCGAAACGGCAGCGCGCGAATTGCTGGAATATCTGAGTGCAGGCCATGCCGCCTTCGGCACACTGCCGACGCAAGATATCATCGTTCTCGAACGCTTCTTCGACGAAGCCGGCGGCATGCAGCTTGTGGTGCATTCGCCCTTCGGCAGCCGCATCAATCGCGCCTGGGGCCTTGCTCTGCGCAAGCGGTTCTGCCGCAAGTTCAATTTCGAGCTTCAGGCGGCGGCGACCGAAGACAACATCGTGCTTTCGCTGACCACGGCGCACAGTTTCGATCTTCCCGATGTCGCGCGTTACCTCAATTCCAACAGCATCGAGACCTTGCTGGTGCAGGCGCTGCTCGATGCGCCGATGTTCGCGACACGGTGGCGCTGGGTGATCGGGATATCGCTGGCCGAGCCCCGCTTCCGCGGCGGCAAGAAGGTGGCGCCGCAGCTTGCGCGCATGGCGGCGGAAGATCTGTTGGGCTCCGTGTTCCCCGATCAGATCGCCTGCGCCGAGAATCTCGTCGGCGAACGGGAAATTCCCGACCATCCGCTGGTGAACCAGACCATTGG
>DATARE010000022.1:0-2506 GCA_036264295.1 Micropepsaceae bacterium
CCAATGGGCTGCACTTCACGATCTGCCACGGCGTGGTTCCCAGCATCGATCCGGAGCAGCATCGCCTGGTGATCCATGGCCTGGTCAAGCGGCCGCTGGAGTTCACGCTCGAGGCACTGGAGCGCTACCCGATGGTGTCGCGCATCGGCTTTGTCGAATGCGGCGGCAATTCCGCGCCTTTGTTCTCCAACGAGCCGCTGCAGGAAAACGTACAGGCCCTGCACGGGCTCGCCTCATGTTCGGAATGGTCGGGCGTGATGCTGTCGACGCTGCTCGAAGAAACCGGCATCGATCCGAAAGCCAAATGGATGATTGCGGAAGGTGCGGATTCCCCGCGCCTGTCCCGCAGCGTGCCGGTCGCCAAAGGCTTGGACGATGCGATGATCGCGCTTTACCAGAATGGCGAGCGCATCCAGCCGGGACAGGGCTATCCGATGCGGCTGTGGCTGCCGGGCTATGAAGGCAATATGAATGTGAAATATGTGCGCCGGATCAAGCTGACCGAAGAACCGGCGATGAGCTATTACGAATCGCGCACCTATTCGCAAATCCTGCCGAACGGCAAAGCCTATCGCTTCTATTTCCTGCAGGAGGTGAAGAGCTTCATCACCAGCCCGAGCCACGGGCTGCATTTGAAGGAGCCCGGCATCTACGAAATCACCGGCATCGCCTATTCGGGCACCGGACGTATACGGAAGGTGTTGATTTCGGCCGATGGCGGCCAGAGCTGGGGTGAGGCAGCGTTGCAAGACCCGGTTCTGCCCAAGGCCTTCACACGCTTTCGCATGGCCTTGAAATGGAACGGCGGCCCGGCCATTCTGCAAAGCCGCGCTTTCGACGAAAGCGGCACCTTTCAGCCGACGCGGGCGCAATTCGTGGCGCTGCGCGGGCAGACATCCAAGCCACCTGCGGTCACGGATTTTCCCAGCCAGCATTTCAATGCCATCACCAGTTGGGGCGTGGATGCGAAAGGTGAGGTGAAGCATGTCTATGCTTAGATTTGCTCTCGCCGCCGCGTTGGCCGGCATCGCAGCCACCGCCATGGCTGCCGAAACGCCCAACCTCGGCAAGCCGATCTCGCCTGCCGATATCGCGCCCTGGGACATCACCATCATGCCCGACGGCGCGGGCCTGCCTGCCGGCAGCGGAACGCCCGCGCAGGGCGCCCCGATCTTTGCCGCCAAATGTTCAGCCTGCCACGGTGATAAGGGAACTGGTGGAATTGCCGCGCCGGTGACGGCGGGGCCGCCGCGCGCGAGCCTGGATGGCGGCAAGACCATCGCGAATTTCTGGCCCTATTCGACGACGGTATTCGATTTCATCCGCCGGGCGATGCCCTACAATGCGCCCCATTCGCTGAAAGACGACGAGGTCTATGCCCTCACCGCCTACCTCCTGAATCTGAACAAGGTGATCGGCGACAATGAGGTGATGAACAAGGACACGCTGCCGAAAGTGAAAATGCCGAACCGGGACAATTTCATCATCCGGTTCCCCGAAAGGATTTGACGCGCACACGATATCGCCTGACCGCAACTGAAACCCAAAGGTGCCCCGATGAACTTGTCCCGGCGTGAGACGATCCAATCCGCAACCGCCATCGCCGCGCTTTCGGTGGCTGCCATCCGGGCGACACCGGCAGCAGCGCAAGCGGCGGCAGCGGCGCCCGAGGTTCTGGCGGAGACACGGCTTCGCACCATCGCGGCCCTTCCGCTGCAGGCCGATGGCTCGGCGGTCGAATATTCGCAAAGCGAGGCAGGCCCCATCGACGGCGTGCTGTGGAAGACCAAGGGCACGCCCGATATCGAATTCGATTATCGCAAGATGAAAGTGAAGGTCGATGGCCGCGGCACGTCCAAGCTGTCCGGCACGCTCACTTTCGCCGATCTGGAGAAGCTGCCACCTCGTTCGCAGATCACGCTTCTGCAGTGCGGCGCGGTAAAGCCGCACGGCATCGTAAAATGGACGGGCGTGCGGTTTTCGGATTTTGCCGCCGCCATGGGTGCGCAGAGCTTCGCGAATTATGCGCGGTTCACTGCATCCGACGATTATTATCTGGACGAAGATATGAAGACGCTGATGCATCCGCAGGTGATGCTGGCGTGGCTGGCCAATGATGCGCCGCTGCCGCCGCAAAACGGCGCGCCTTTGCGCCTTGTCGTGCCGTTCCGCTACGGTGCGCGCAGTGTCAAGGCGATCACGTCCATCCAGTTCACCGCGACATCGTTTCCGCCGCAAAAAGGCTGGGCGGCTTGAACGCCCGCATACGAGGAGGAACCATCATGCGCCATGCACATGCCGTGAAATATGCGGCCGGTATTGCGATTCTAGCCGTTGCCGCGATCTGCGGCGAAAGTTTCGCGCAAGGTACGCCCGATCCGAACAGCGCACCGCAAACCTACCGCGAAGACCCCGGTTGGGCGAAGCTGACGGAAGGGCGCAAATGGTGTGCGGTGTCGGCGGTCGACATCGACCGCGATGGCAAGAGCGTGTGGGTGTTCGACCG
>DATARE010000029.1:0-4046 GCA_036264295.1 Micropepsaceae bacterium
CGTGGGCGAAACCCTGTTCGACCGCTTCAGCCGCGGCCGCTACGCAACCGACGCGTCGTCCTATCAGATGATGCCGCTGGGCGTGGTGGTGCCGCGCACGCAAGAGGAAGCCGAGCGCGCCATTGCGATTGCCCGGTCCGAGGGCGTGACCGTAGTGGCCCGCGGTGGCGGCACCTCGCAATGCGGCCAGACGATTAACCATTCCCTTGTGGTCGACTGCTCCAAATATCTGAACAGAATCGTGTCGCTCGATGTGGCGGGCCGGCGCTGCGTGGTCCAGCCGGGCATCGTGCTCGACGAGCTGAACCGGCAGTTGAAGCCGCACGGGTTGTGGTTCGCGGTCGATCCTTCCACCGCCTCGCGCGCGACGCTGGGCGGCATGACCGGCAACAATTCCTGCGGCACGCGCTCGCTGCGCTATGGCACGACGCGCGACAACATCATCGCGATCGACGCGGTGCTGCCCAATGGCGCGGCGGCGCGGTTTGCCGAAATCTCGCGCGATCTGTCGGAGCTGCCGCCCGATTCGGCGTTGCGTCCGATTGCGCGCGAGCTGTTTGCGCTGGGCGAGCGTGAGGCCGCCGAAATCGAGGAACGCTTTCCCAAGGTCCAGCGTCGTGTCGGCGGGTACAATCTCGATGCGCTGGTGCCCAAGAACACCAAGTCCAATCTCGCGCATATTCTGGTGGGCTCCGAAGGCACGCTCGCCTTCTCGACCGGGATTGAGCTGAAGCTTTCGCCGCTGCTCGGCCGCCGCGTCGTCGGCGTCTGTCATTTCGGCCAGTTCTACGAGGCGATGAACGCCGCCCAGCATCTGGTCACGCTTGGCCCCATTGCTGTGGAAGCCATCGACAAGACCATGCTGGATTTGGCGCGCGCGATTCCGCTGTTCCGCGACGTGATTCCCAAATTTGTGCGCGAGGACCCTGAAGCCCTGCTGATGGTGGAATTCGACGAGGGCGACGAGGAAAACGAACGCCGCATGAAGCGGCTCGTCGAGATGATGGGCGACCTCGGCTTTTCCTGGGACAAGATCGGCGCCAAATGGGGCGGTGTGGTCGAGGTGCGCGATCCCGTTCTGCAAACGGCTATCGCGGATGTCCGCGCCTCAGGCCTCAACATCATGATGAGCATGAAGGAAGAGCGCAAACCTGTCTCCTTCATCGAAGATTGCGCGGTGCCGCTGGTGCATCTCGCCGAATACACCGATCAATTAACACAGGTGTTTGAGAAATACGGCACCAAAGGCACCTGGTACGCCCATGCGAGCGTGGGCTGTTTGCATGTCCGCCCGGTGCTGAACCTGAAACTCGAAAAAGACCTGAAAGCGATGCGCGCCATCGCCGAGGAAGCCTTCGAGCTGGTGAAGAAATTCAAGGGCTCGCATTCGGGCGAACATGGCGATGGCATTGTGCGTTCCGAATTCCACGAGATGATGTTCGGCGCACGGATCGTGCATGCCTTCGGTGAGGTGAAGGCGCTGTTCGATCCCGGTGCGTTCTTCAATCCCGGCAAGATTGTGGGCGCGCCCAAATTCGACGACCGCGAATATCTGCGCTACGGCAATGAATACGGCATTTCCGATTTCAAGCCGGCGCTGGATTGGACGGATTTTCCCGGCGGCGCGTCCGGGTTTCAGGGCGCGGCCGAGATGTGCAACAACAACGGCGCCTGCCGCAAAACCGAAGGCGGCGCCATGTGCCCGTCTTATCGCGCCACCAAGAACGAACGCGACGTCACCCGCGGGCGCGCGAATTCTTTGCGGCTGGCGCTCTCCGGGCAATTGGGGCCCGATGCGTTGACCTCGGACGAGATGATGGAGACGCTGAAGCTCTGCGTCTCCTGCAAGGCGTGCAAGCGCGAATGCCCGACCGGCGTCGACATGGCGAAATTCAAGATCGAGGTGCTGGCGGCGCGCGCCGCCAAATATGGCGTCAGCTTGCGCGACAAGCTGATCGGCTATCTGCCACGTTACGCGCCTTTGGCCTCGCGCTTTTCGTGGCTCTTGAATTTGCGCGATGCGCTCCCCGGTGCGGCTGCGATCAGCGAACCCATCATCGGCTTTTCCGCCAAGCGCACGTTGCCCAAATGGCGCAGCAATTATTTCAACCCCGCCGCGACCGTCATCGAACCCACCCAAGATTCCACCCTCCCCTTGAGGGCCACAGACAATTCCACCCTCCCCTTGAGGGAGAGCCAAACCCCCGAGGGCGGTTTGGGGACGGGACTGGTTGTCGGCGAAGTCGTGCTCTTTGCCGACACCTTCAACCGCTATCACGAGCGCGAAAACCTGGATGCCGCCTTGGCCGTGCTGACCGGCGCGGGCTACCGCGTGCATCTGCCCAAACCGGCAAACGCATCAGAACGCGCGCTCTGCTGCGGACGCACGTTCCTCACCGCAGGCCTCGTGAACGAGGCGCGGGCGGAATTGGCGCGCAGCTATGCAGCGCTGCTGCCTCTCGCCAAACGCGGTATTCCAATCGTCGGTCTGGAGCCCTCCTGCATCTTCACCTTCCGCGACGAAGCGGTGTCGCTCGCGAATAACGACACCCTCCCCTTGAGGGAGGGTCGATCCGGCGCAGCGCAGAGCGCGGAGGCGGATCGGGGAGGGGATAGTCTATTGACCCCCGAAAACGCGCAATTGCTCGCCAAATCTTGCCTGTTATTCGAAGAATTCCTGGCACGCGAAATCGACGCCGGCCGCTTCAATCCCAAGCTGGGCCCGATCGGCGACACCGCGCTGCTGCACGGCCATTGTCATCAAAAAGCGTTCAACGCGATGGGGCCCGTGCAGAAGGTGCTGTCGAAAGTGCCGGGGCTGAAGGTGAATCTGATCGAATCCTCCTGCTGCGGCATGGCGGGCGCGTTCGGCTATCAGTCCGAGACTATCGACGTGTCGTTGAAGATGGCGGAGCTGTCGCTGCTGCCCGCGGTGCGCAAAGCGGACGCCGACGCGATCATCGTCGCGGACGGCACCTCATGCCGCCATCAGATTCATGACGGCACCGCGCGGCACGCAATCCACGTCGCAGCTGTCCTCGCCCAAAGCATGCAAGCGGCTAAAGTCACCGCCTGAAATTCGGGCCTTGACGGAACATGGCAAATTTGCCATATAAATCCTTATGAGGGCAAAGGGGCGTGGCTCAAGCTCCGCTGCAGGGCAGACGGAAGGGCGGCTTGGCCGCGCGCTGGTTTGGATCGGAAGCAGCAAGGACGATATTTCCGGAATGCCCTCGCCGGTGAAGGCCTCGTTCGGCTACCGGCTACGCAGAATACAACGAGGACTGCCGGTCGCCGATGCCAAGGCGCTGTCGCAATTTGGGCCTGGCGTGCTGGAATTGCGCGAAGCCTATGACACGAACGCCTATCGCGTGATGTATGTCGTGAGCTTGAAACATGCGGTTTATGTGCTTCATGCCTTCATCAAGAAATCGAAATCCGGCATCGCCTTGCCCAAGTCCGATGCCAATGTGATCCGTCGACGCCTTCAGCGGGCGCAAGCGGAAGATGCGGAGAACGGCCATGCGTAAAATTTCAGCCCGGCGCGGCAGCGGAAGCGTGTTCGCCGATATTGGGTTTACCCCCGCCGAAGCCGCCGAGATGATGGCCAAGAGTTCGCTTATCGATGCGATCAGCGAAACCATCGAACAGCGCAAGCTGACGCAGATGGAAGCCGCAAAAATCTGTGGCACGGATCAACCGACGCTGTCTAAGGTGCTTCGCGGGCGCATGGAAAGCGTGACCATCGATCGGCTTGCGGCATGGCTGACGGCGCTCGGACGCACGGTGGAAATCCGCGTCCGCCCCTATGATGCGCGCAAGAAATCCGGGCAACTTCTTGCGGTGATGTAGGGCACGCGATCATCGTTGCGGATGGCACCTCATGCCGGCATCAGATTCACGATGCACCGCGCCACGCCCTCGACGTCGCAGCCGTCCTGGCGAAGAGCATGCAAGCGGCAGCCGCCAAAAGCGCTTAGGAAAAATTTCGATCCTCCCTTTGAGGGGAACGTTGCGTAATTCTGGACCGTGCGCCGAAGAGTGAA
>DATARE010000065.1:0-6360 GCA_036264295.1 Micropepsaceae bacterium
GGCTTTGTGCATCCAGTGTCACCGTCACATCCAAGCCGTCATAGGGGCTGGCCCCGTGCAGCACAGTCTTTCCGCCAACAGTGCTGACTTGTGTGTGACCTTCCGCCTCGATCACCGACCACATGGCGCCATACGGCGTGAGTTTGGTCAGCGCGTAAAGATCGCGGGCTTGTGCTTGGGCTGGCGTCGCCGCGCCGCCCTCCGTCGCTTCCGTCCAACCGTAGTCGTCATTCATAACCCGGATTGCGGTCTTGCCGGCTGTGGTCACCATCAGACGCGCGCCGGGAAGCCCATAATGGATGTGAAAATCGAGATGATCGACCTTGGCCGGGGTTCCGGCCCCGGCGGCAAATGTGCCGCTGGCGGTGAACATTGCCGTGACAACGTTCTTGAGTCCGAGGGGCGAATTACCATGGGAGCGGGCCATGCCGATCGCGTCCGCAGCCTTGCGCACCGCATCCGGCGTGCATGGGCTAATCACTTCGGTCGGCGCCAAGCCATCGCCGCCATTACGGCCAACCAACCCGTACACGGGCGGGAAATAACCGCTCGCCGGGCAAACCCAGTCGGGCCGCTTGTCGTCGCCGCCGCCCAGGATTTGGGCTGAAGCTACACTTGCCGCACTGCACGCGACGGCAAGGACGAGAGCGGAGACAAGGCGCATTGATAGAACCTCTATGTGCGTGATCAGGGAGGCTCGGTCCCTTACGCTTTACTTGCAGCCGGCGATTCGCCCCAAACTGAACCTGCTACGGCACGCTTGACGTTACGACCGTGCACATTGACGTTCGATCGCAAACGCGCTCAATCATACAGGCAGTGCCGGCAGTTGGCCAAGACCTTTGGCTCGCTGCCAGCACCGTCACCGGATGGCAGCCGCAGTGCGGGAACATGTCAATTCGGTAATATTTCGAAAAGCCGGAGGGGCTCACTATGGAGTTCTTGAATTGGCTCGGGGGCTCCCCTTTGGCTCACTGGGTCAGCGAAAACATGCTCGTCTACTACAGCCTGCTCGCCGGCCATGCGATCGGCATGGGCGCGGTGGTGGGCTTCGTCTACATGTTGTCGGCGCGCGTGCTGGGGTTTGGCCTCGACATACCGCTCACGGTTTTCGACCGGCTTTATCATCTCACCTGGGCCGCGTTCGGGCTAAATTTTGCGACCGGCGTACTCTTGTTCAGCGCCAATCCCCGCAACCTGGTTGAGAATCCGCCCTTTGTTCTGAAACTCACGTTCATTGCTCTGGGCGGTGTGGCCCTTTGGGCTCTGAGCCGATCGCTACAGGCCGAACCGGTGGCCGTGTCAGCAGGCGGCACAATGGCATCGGCGCGGAGCCGCGCATGGGCGCTCGCGGCGGTCCTGGTCTGGACAGCCGCCATCGTGTCCGGCCGGATCATCGCCTATACCGTCAAGTACATCTGACAACAGTGCAGCAACTCGGGACGTCAGAGATGTTTGACACCAGCTTTCTCAAGCCACTTCACGACAGTGCCGTAGCCGACACGATCCGGCACAGCGCCTGGATATTCCCGGCGCTGGAGACCGTTCACTTCATCGGGCTTTGCCTGTTGGTTGGGGCAATGATCCTGGTGGATTTGCGCCTCCTGGGCTTCCTACGTACGGGGTCGGTAAAGGACGTGCTGCGCTTTACGCATCTCGCCATCGCAGGCTTTGCGATCAATCTCTTGAGCGGCATTGGCTTCTTCGTCTCGAACCCGGAGAACTACGCACAAAATCCGCTTTTCTGGGCGAAGATGAGCTTGGTGCTCTTAGCGGGTCTCAACGTGTTCTGGTTTGAATGGGCGGAACGGCAGCCGCTCTTGGCCTTGCCGGACTCCGCCGCACTTCCGGCGCGAACGCGCGCTGTGGCCGGGCTCTCCTTGGCGCTTTGGATCGGCATCATTGTGCTCGGCCGATTGCTGCCGCTGCTGGGTATCGGCTAGCTGACGAAGTTCTATTCGCGCAAGCCTCTGACAAAATCAGAACGCTACAATGCAATCCCGCCAGGACGTGTCTCGGCGCCGGCAAATTGGCGCCTATGGCAGTTCGCTCCTCGATCGTGATCCGGGAGGCATTTGGGGAAAAGCGACGGTTTTTCTTCGTCGAGCTGTGTGCTACTGGTTCTCGCACTTAAGAGACAGACAAGAGACAGAAAAGCAAAATGCGGGCGTAGTTCAATGGTAGAACGGCAGCTTCCCAAGCTGCATACGAGGGTTCGATTCCCTTCGCCCGCTCCAGTGCTTCGCCAATGCCGCGCTGCGTCCTTTGCACCGTGACATGGGACCCACGATGATCGAAACGACCTTCATGACGCGCGCAAACGCACTCGCGCTGGCGAAGATGCGCGAAAACATGGGCGGGCCGTTTGGCGCGGTGATTGTGCATGATCGGAAAATCATTGCGGAGGGCTGGAATCGCGTGACGTCGGATAACGATCCCACCGCGCATGCCGAAATCGTCGCCATCCGCGGTGCGTGTGCTGCACTGGGGCGCTTCGAGCTCTCGGGGTGCGAAATCTTCAGCAATTGCGAGCCATGCCCCATGTGCCTGGGGGCGATCTATTGGGCGCGCCTCAGCCGGATTTATTATTCCCATACCCGGCAGGATGCTGCCGCAATTGGGTTTGACGATGCGTTCATCTACAATGAGATGTCATTGGCGGCAGAAAGCAGACGGATTCCCGCGATCCGGATCATGACGGAAAATTCCGGCTTGGCTTTCAATGAATGGGCAAAGAGCCCGGAAAAGACCCGCTATTGATTGAACGAGCCTTGCGTCCTCAGTCGTGAATAACGAGCAATTCATGGCATCGGCGAGGACTAGCTCGCATGCGCCACCCCCAGGACGAAAATCCATCCCGTAGCTTTTGACTTCTGAAAATGAGCCGTCCGGCGGACATTGCGAAAACTGTACTCCACGCTTCCTTTTGGCTCGGAAAGCATTTCCTTCACCGCAGATTTTAGCGATTGATCGCCAATATCGGATGGAAATTCGAAGATGAGCGCGGAATCGCGGTGCAGCGCCGTTTGGCCCTCCGCATCCAGCGCGTAGAACACCACATTCTGCGGAAACCCGATCTTATCGCTCACTCTTTTTGCGAGGTGCGTCGCCGAAAGTGACGCGCCCAATGCGCCGATAACCAGGCCGTTCTTGACAATTGGCGTTGCGACAATGATCGAGCGCTCCCCGGTCGATTTGCTTACGACCAGCACCCCGTCAACGTCCTTGCCGCTCATCAGCGTGGAAAAATAAGCCCGATCTTTCAGGCTTTCGCCCCTCATCCCTTTTTCGACTGTGAGATAGGACCCGTCGGATTTTGCAAACCAGACGGCGGCTTGTGTCGGTACGTTCTTGCTGAATTCCTCCAACGGAATTCTTATCCTTTCCCAGCTCGCGGAGGCAGCCTCTTCCGTGTCGGCCAAGGCCTTTAGACCGTTCATGATTCCCACCAGGTGCTCCTCCACAAGTGCCTGATAGGCATTCAACCCGACATCCATATCGAGCGCGAATGCGGGCGGGGCTTGAGCGAAAGATGCCGACGGGGAAAAGAGAAGTGAAGCCACACTCAAAAGGGTAATGATTTTTGCGGTCATCTGCACCTCGAACAATCAAATTGGCCAATCCAATAGGATTAAGATGCGCAGACACGCAGCCAATGCATTGACGTAAATCAATTCGGGGCTGTGCTTGCCTGGTTTGCGGGCACCAACACGCCGTTGCGTTTTGCCGGCGGCAAGTCGGCCAAAGGTTAGCTGTCCGCCAGTTCCTCGAGCGCGACGTCATGGCCCCAGAGCCGCTCGATATGCGGCATCATTTGCGCTTTGAGACCGGCGTGAAGCGGAATACCCCGGTGCATACGATGTTCCAGGAAAAGTTTGCGGTTGCCTTTCAAATTGGCCCCCGTGACTTGGATGTTGGGATCGGATTCGCCGATATCGTATTGGCGGGCCAGCGTCGAGCGCACGCGCCGGTAACCGGCTTCATCGTGGATCGCCGAAATCGTGACCACCGGCGCTTCGGCATCGTCGGCCAGTGCGAACATCTTGAAATCGCGCATCAGCTTGGGCGACAGGAACTGCTCGATGAAGCTCTCGTCCCGGTAATTTGCCCAGGCATCCTTCAGCACGTTGCGCCAATCGCCCGAGCCGGCAAAGGCGGGAAACCAATCCCGATCTTCCGCGGTGGGCTCTTCGGAAATGCGCTTGATGTCCGCCATCATGCCAAAGCCCAGCGCATATGGGTTGATACCGGAATAGCGCGGGTCGTCGAATTGCGGCTGGAACACGACTGCGGTGTGGCTGGCGAGGAATTCGAAGATCGCGCCTTCCGTCAGAAGCCCCTTGTCATAAAGGCGATGCATGATGGTGTGGTGCACGAAAGACGCGCAGCCTTCGTTCATGACCTTGGTTTGACGCTGCGGATAAAAATACTGCGCAAGATGGCGCACGATGCGCAAAATCTCGCGCTGCCAAGATCGCAGCGTCGGCGAATATTTTTCCAGAAAATAAAGCAGATTTTCTTCCGGCAGCTTTGGCCCGCCGCCCAATTCATCTTCGTCGAAATCCCACATGTCGCGCTCAGGCGGCGGCGGTTCGGCGGATGCCGGAAGCGTGCGCCAGAGTTCGTTGTAATCCTCCTCGGCATGCTCGTCGCGGCGGCGTTGCTTTTCCATCAGCCGTGCGCGGGACGGGCGCGGCGGCCGGCGATACCGGAACACGCCCTGATCCATCAGAGCGTGAGCCGAATCGAGCACGGCTTCGACCTCGGCATGACCGTGGCGTTCCTCGCAGGCCACGATGTAGCGCTTGGCGAATGCGAGATATTCCAGAATGCTTTCCGCATTGGTCCATTGTTGGAACAGATAATTGTTCTTGAAGAAATGATTGTGCCCGAAGGCCGCGTGCGCGATGACGAGCGTCTGCATCGTCATCGAATTTTCTTCCATCAAATAGGAAATGCACGGATTGGAATTGATCACCATCTCGTAGGCAAGGCCGATATGCCCGGCGCGATAAAGGCCTTCTTCTCGCGCGAACAGCTTGCCGAACGACCAATGATTGTACATCAGCGGCATGCCCATGGCGGAATAGGCATCCAGCATCTGTTCCGTCGAGATGATCTCAATTTGGTTGGGATAGACGTCGAGCTTCAGATCGTTGAGCGCGATGTCTTCCACCGCCTTCAACACGCGGTCCAGACCTTCGAACGTCCATTCGGACTCGGTGAAAAGCGGAGCGGTCACACGGTTTCCCGTTTCTTGAACAATTCGTGGAAGACCGGGAAAATGTCCGCTGGTTTGGCAATGCGCTTGGTGGCGAAATTGCGCCAATTCTCCGCGACCATGCGATAGGCGCGCCACAGTTCGGCCCCGGCCTCCTCGCTTGAAAACACCTCCATCTCGCGTTCGTCGAGGATTTCGATATAGGCGTAATATTGACAGAGCGGCATCAGTTCGGTTTCGAGCAGCTCGACGCAGCGCCTGGCATCGCCCGATTGGGTATAGCCGTCGGACGCCTGGGCCGCATAAATGTTCCAATCCGAGGTGGTGTACCGTTCCTTCTGGATTTCCAACATTTTCTCGAGCGCCGTCGAAACGATCGTGCCGCCGGATTGGCGCGAATAGAAGAACGTCTGTTCGTCCACTTCCTGCGCATCATGGGTGTGGCGGATGAAGACAATGTCCACCTTTTCGTATCGCCGCTTCAGGAACAGATGCAGCAGCACGAAGAAGCGCTTGGCCAAATCCTTTTCGCGCTCGCCCATGGAGCCCGACACGTCCATCAGGCAGAACATGACTGCCTGGCTGGTGGGCTGTGGTTGTTCGCTGAAGGCGTTGAACCGCACATCCACGGGATCGATATAAGCCACCCATTTGCGCCGCGCATTCAAACGGTCGAGCTCGGCTTCCAGCGCGAGCAGCTTCTCATTGTTCGGTGCGACGCCCTGGTCCTTGAGCACCGCAATTTCTTCTTCCAACGCCTTGATGTCGGCGAGACGTGGGCGTCTCAGCGCAAGCCTGCGCCCGAACGAATTGCGCATGGTGCGCAGAAGATTGATCTGGTTCGGCGAGCCCGATGTGGTGATGCCGGCCCGCTTCCAATTCTGCGACGGCACTTCGGTCAGCGCCGTGCGCACCAGATTGGGAAGCTCCAGGTCTTCGAAGAAAATGTCGAGGATTTCGTCCTCGCGCATGGTGAATTCGAAATCGTCTTCCGAATCGCCCGATGTCGCCGCATCCTTGCCGGAGCTGCCCTGGCCGCCTTGCGGTTTCTTGATCTGGTCGCCGGGCACAAATTCTTTGTTGCCAGGCAGTACGAAATCGCGCTGTCCCGCCTTTTTGGGATCGAGCCGGAAATGCGG
>DATARE010000258.1:0-1683 GCA_036264295.1 Micropepsaceae bacterium
AGTCGGCTGGCGCGCCCGCCGCCATGCCGGAGTCATCGATATCGACGCGCGCGCCGCCTATGATCCTCTGGATTTCTGGGACCCTGTTTATGCACGCAAGCAGAACGGCATCGTGCTCGACCCCGACGAATTTTATATCCTGGCGTCGCGGGAAGCGGTTTCGATTCCGCCGGATTTCGCGGCCGAAATGATGCCGTTCAATCCGCTCGTCGGCGAATTTCGCGTGCATTATGCCGGCTTTTTCGATCCCGGTTTTGGGCACGAGGCGGGACAGGGGCGCGGAGCCCGTGCAGTCTTGGAGGTGCGCTCGCGCGAAGTGCCGTTTGTGCTGGAGCACGCCCAGGTCGTTGGCCGGCTCGTCTTCGAACGCCTCACCGATACCCCAACGCAGGTCTATGGCCATGCGCTGGGCTCCAATTACCAGCGCCAGGGTCTCAAACTATCCAAGCATTTCCGGCTGCCTTAACCCTAGCCGTAAGGGTGTGGCTTTTGCTCCACAGCAAGAACGCGAAACGCAGCGGAGAGTCGAATCCGATTGAAACGCTGGCAGGTTCGCGCGAAGGTCCGAATGCGCATCTGTCGGGGGCGAGGGTGCGGACCCCGTTCAGAGGGGTAGAGCGTAGGCGGTCAGGTCTCGTCGAGCAATCGATGCAGGATCGGCCGCCTTCGCGTTTTCGGCCCTACTCGTCACCAATAGGCGATCAAGCGGCCGGCGGAGATTGCCGTCAGCCAGCAGGCGAGCGATGTGCCACCGGCGATGGCCAATTGGCGGCGATAGGACAGTTCCAGGTCGGGGTTGGCGCGCGCCTTCCACGCCGGCAGGCGATGAAGAACGATAACGTTCACGAGACCCAGCGAAATCGCCGCCAATTTGATCGTCAGGAACGGGTTTCCGATATAATCCGTGGCCTTGGTCGCCAGCAGTCCAGGCCCAGTCATTGCCGCCAATGCGAGACCGGACCCCGCTATGGCGGCGGTGGGGCGCGCCAGCTCCGCTAAGGGCACTCGCCGCCAGACGCCCAGCAAGCGCAGGTCAAGAACCACGATCGATCCGAACAAAAGCGCGACGCCCAAAATATGCGCGAGATTGACGACCGCATAAGTCCACACGCCCGATTCGCGCATGAGGTGCCCGAGCGCGGAGCCCTCGAGCCACGCCATGAACTGCGGCGGTAATTCGGGGAACGTTATTCGCGCTCGGGATAGACGTCGAATTTCTTATCGGCCCAGCGCACCTGGATGGTTTTCATCTCAAAGCGCTTGGCATCGCGATTGCGATTGCCCTTCACGGTGACCGTCGCGCCGACAGGGATGGTGCCTTCCTTCAGACCCGATTCCTGGGTCCGATAGGGCGGCGCCAGAGTGATATCCCAATCATGCCCCTCGGCGTTAATCCTCATTGTGGCGTGGGGGCCCGCAAGGCTCACCCCTTTCACTACCGTCCCGGTCATGTCCGACACTTGATCGACGTTGCCGCCCCATCCGTGATGTGCAAAAGCCGGCGCCGCAAGGCAAAGGGCAAGAGCCGAAGCGGCAATGAATAGCGAGCGTTGATACATGGCTCGATCTCCTCTGATTCCCGGATATTACGCGCGAAGCACAACATCTTTCGATCACATAAACATGAACCAGGACATTTGCCTACGCAATGGGGCCATGCCCGGGCGGAGGCCGATTTAGGAA
>DATARE010000261.1:0-6725 GCA_036264295.1 Micropepsaceae bacterium
CCAATGTCGAGACCGTGATCTACACCGGTACCGGCAATTTTCTCGGCACAGGAAACGAGCTTGCAAACAGCATGACTGGCGGTGCCGGCGATGACACGCTGGACGGTGGCACAGCAGCCGATACGATGACCGGCGGCCTGGGCAATGACACCTATGTGGTCGATGACGGCGCGGATTTGGTGGTCGAGAAATCGGCGGGCGGCACCGACACAGTGCAGACGGTTCTTGCCGCCTACACATTGGCCGCCCAAGTCGAAAATCTTGTCTATACCGGCGCGGGCAATTTCAGTGGAACGGGCAACACGCTCGCCAACAATATCGGCGGTGGCGCGGGCAATGATTCGATCAATGGCGGGTCAGGCAACGACACCATCGATGGCGGCGCGGGCGTGGATCTGTTGACCGGCGGCACCGGCAACGATGTGTTCGTTTTCCATTCCGGCGAAACCAATGGCGATACGGTCGCGGATTTCGCCACCGGCAAGGATCACATCCAGTTCGCCGGGTTCGGCGCGGGCTCGACCTTTGCGCAGGCCAATGCCACCGATTGGATCATCACCGACGGCGTCGACCATCACAGCGAGACGATCCATTTCGCCAATCATCCGCTGATCCACGCGACGGATGTCACCTTTATCTAATCTGCGTCCTCGCCCGAGGGACAGCTCGATCGGTGCGTCAGCGACCGCATAAGCATATTCCAATCCAAACGTCTCACAGGGTTGGGTGCGGGCAGGGGCGGGCCAATAACCGGCCCCGTCATAAAGCGGATTCCGGCTTGGCGAGCCCTCAGCAAGCTCGCGCCATCGGATACCCCCGCAAGGAACGTGGACAGCGTTGACGTGTTCGCAAATCTGGCCAGCTTTGAAAAACCTTCCGCCTGTTCTCTGGCACTCAGAGTCGGCCGGGCGAGATTCATCCCGATTGTCTGCAATCCAAGGCCGGCATAATCGTCATAGGCATTTAAGAAATTCGGAACTTCGAACATGACTGCGTTCGCAAACGGCTTGATGACAAGAACGAGATCGCCGAGCCTGCTGCGAACCACGCCGGCAGGAACGTCGACCAGCTGGAACACCAAATATTGGCGCAAGTCCGACGGCAGCTCCCGGCATGCGCGCGCGAATTCCACGCGAGCAGCGTGAGAATTTAATGTTTCGTAGCCGATCTGGAAAATCATAACAAAAGGCCGGCCGCGTGCGAGATGGTCGGTCAGAATCGCAACGCCGCGAGACAAACATGAAATTTCGACGTTGACGCGATGGGCAGGGGTTAAGTCATCCAATGACAACACCACCGGAGGCGTCGATTGCAAAATCAGCTCACGCGGCTTGCAGACATTCAGCATAATCGCTTCATGGAATGTGTCCCATACGGGCTGAAACTCAAGCTCCGGGTCGGGCGCAATTGCAGCGTGAGAGAGATAACGTTGCGAAAATGATATCGTGTCCGGAACACTACCACGTCCGGGCGAGATTCCGGCTAACTCCGCGATTGCGGTCAGCCTATCGGGCCTGATCCTCTCCAGACCAATTGCTGTGTCATTGAAATGCGTCGCGCGATAAAGATGGATGGCATCCAGTGCACACTCGCCCAGATAACTGGCGGAGAGTTCGTAGGCGGCGCGCAGACAGGCAATTTCTGCGTCCTCGGGTTCACTTCCCGGCACGATGACCAGGTAAGCGCCTTCATCGAGCGGCACAAAATAATCCGAAGGTCCGAGTTGTTGCCGCAGGATTGTTTCCAGCCGAACATGAACGCTCGCCTGGATCTTTGCCCAACGCGCGCCGGCGCGCACGCGCAGCGCGTCAAATCCGATGACATGCACGCAGCCGCGGGTTATCAGGGCCGGTGAAGCCAAGGCAACCAGGTCTGCTCGCTTGATTGCTGCTATCACGAAACTTTGGCATCTCGACGCTTGAGGCTTGGGCGAACATGCGCGTGTCGGTCGCGGTGGTCCGAATGCCCAGCCGAAAATAGCGCGCGATCACTGCGAGCAAGTTAAGATGCCGGTCTAAAAAAGAGGGTGTCGCGTTCTCGCTGCGGCGTTCAAGCTTTGCCGTAACAGTGGAAAATTGGTGGAGCCAAGCGGGATCGAACCGCTGACCTCTTGAATGCCATTCAAGCGCTCTCCCAGCTGAGCTATGGCCCCACTCTAGGAAGGACGGCTAGGGTTCGTCCTTCTCGATATCCGCATCGATGATGCCGGAGACGTCGTCTTCGTCTTCCTCCACCTCTTCGAGCAGATTGTCGTCTTCCTCTTCCTCGTCTTCGATCTCTTCTTCGAATTCCTCGGGCTCGGTCGGCTCCTCCGGGGCCACGGGGCCCGCATCCTCGCCTTCTTCGTCCGCATCCGCTTCTATCAGAGGTTCATCCGCTTCGGGGACGACTTCCTCCTCTTCGAGTTCCTCGTCCTCGGCCTCAGCCTCTTCGGTTTCCTCGTCCTCGTTCTCCAGCTCTTCGTCCTCGGCCTGGACGGCTGCCGGCTTGGCGGGCTCCGGCACTCGTGTACGGCGCTGCTTCAAAAGCATTTCCGGCTCGAACGCAAAAGCGCATTTCGGACATTCGATAGGGCGCTTCTGCAGATCGTAAAAGCGCGCTGCGCAGCTGGGGCATACGCGCTTGGTGCCGAGATCCGGTTTGATCAAGGTGTTTTTCCCGAGATTGACTTTAAGGGCGGTGGGTTTGCCATGAACGCAAGGGGCTGTCAAAGCGTGCTTCGCGGACTTGACCCTGGCCCGGATTGGTTTAGGCAATCGCGCGGATTGAGGAGGTCGCCGATGACCGGAAATGCCGACCAAAAGCCGCTGATTTCGCGCAAATCCGGCGCGCTGGGCGGAATAGCGCTGGCGCCCGGGGACAAATCGGTGTCGCACCGTGCCCTCATCATGGGCGCGCTTACGGTTGGCGAAACGGCGGTTTCGGGCCTGCTCGAGGCGGAAGACGTGCTCAACACGGCAGGCGCCATGCGCAAGCTTGGCGCTGATCTTGCCCGTGACGGCGAAGGGCGCTGGCGCGTGCATGGGGTGGGCGTGGGCGGCTTCGCGGCACCCGCCGATGTGCTCGATTTCGGAAATTCCGGCACCGGGGTCCGGCTCACCATGGGGGCGGTCGCCACCACGCCGATCACGACAATTTTTACCGGCGATGCCTCGTTGCGGCGCAGGCCCATGCGCCGCGTGCTCGAGCCTCTGGCACTGTTCGGCATGGTGGCCGAAACGCAAGAGGGGGGATTGCTGCCCGCGACGCTGAAGGGCGCGCGTCAGCCGGTGCCCATCGAACATCGGCTGAAGGTGGCGTCGGCCCAGGTCAAATCGGCGCTGCTGCTGGCGGCCCTGAACGTGCCCGGACGCTCCACCATCATCGAACGCGCTGCCACGCGCGATCATACCGAGCGCATGTTGCGCGCCTTTGGCGCCAATATTGCCGTCGAGCCGCTCAGCGATGGCGCGGCGGCAATCTCCATCACGGGTGAAACGGAGTTGCGGCCGGTCCGTATCGATGTGCCAAGCGATCCCTCCTCGGCGGCATTTCCTTTGGTGGCGGCGCTGATCGTGCCCGGATCGGAGATTGTGCTGCAAAACGTCATGCTGAACCCGCGGCGCATCGGTTTGATCGAGACGCTGCTGGAAATGGGCGCAGGGATCGAAATCCGCAACCGGCGCGACAATGGCGGCGACGAAATCGGCGATCTTCTGGTCCGGCATTCGGTGCTCAAGGGTGTCGAAGTTCCGCCGGATCGTGCGCCCAGCATGATCGACGAATATCCGGTGCTGGCGGTGGCGGCCGCTTTCGCCGAAGGGCGCACGATCATGCGTGGCCTGGAAGAGCTGCGCGTGAAGGAAAGCGACCGGCTTGCCGCGGTTGCTGCCGGGCTTGCCGTGAACGGCGTCGCATTTGATGAAACGCCCGACAGCCTGACCGTGCAAGGGGCCGGGCCGGCCGGTGTGGCCGGGGGCGGGACGGTGGCGACCCATATGGATCACCGCATCGCCATGAGCTTTCTGGTGATGGGTCTCGCCGCCCAGACGCCGGTGACTGTGGATGATGGCGCCATGATCGCCACCAGTTTTCCGAACTTCCGCGAGCTGATGGCCGGCCTGGGGGCCGATATTTCGGCAGCCTCTGAAGAATGAGCGTGGTCATCGCCATTGACGGGACCGCCGCCTGCGGCAAGGGCACGCTGGCGAGGGGATTGGCCCGGCATTTCGGCTTTGCCCATCTGGATTCGGGTGCACTCTATCGGCTGGTGGCGCTGGGCGTTTTGGAAGCCAAAGGCGATCCCGGCAATGAGGCCGACGCTTTGCGGGCCGCGGGCGCTCTCGATCTTAGCCGCGTGGAAAATCCGAAGGTCCGTTCCGATGTCGTCGGCAGCGCGGCTTCCAAAGTCGCGGCATTCCCGGGGGTGCGGGCCTCTCTGCTTCAGTTCCAGCGGGGTTTCGCGGCCCATCCGCCGGGCAACAGCCGTGGGGCCGTTATCGATGGACGCGATATAGGCACGGTTATAGCGCCCGATGCGGCGGCCAAATTGTTCGTGGATGCCAGACCGGAAGTCCGCGCCCACCGCCGCCGTCTGGAGCTGGAAGGATTGGGAATTTCGCGCCTCGAAAGCGAATTGGTCGCCGAATTGAAGGCGCGGGACGCCGCCGACCGGAGCCGGCCGGTAGCGCCCCTGAAGCAGGCAGAGGACGCCGTCTTGCTGGATACCTCCGATTTGGATATAGAAGCCGCCTTCGCGAAGGCCCTCGAGCTTGTGACACCAAGACTCGAGAAAGCGCTCGCGGCCCGCCCCAGGGGCTAAGGAGGCCCGGCGGCGCCGCAGAGAGACTTGCGAATCCATTCCAATATTCGCCCCGGCATTGTGCCGGACCGGATCGCATGGGCCTTGCCCGGCGGTCGCAATTGCAACTGAGGAGACTTCATGGCCAGGACTGCCGAAAGCATTTCCACCCCCAGCCGCGACGATTTCGCGGCCATGCTCGAAGAGAGCTTCATCGAACGCGCGCCCGCGGAAGGCGCGGTGGTGAAGGGCATCATCGTCGCCGTCGAGAACGATTATGTTGTCGTCGATGTCGGACTGAAGACCGAAGGACGCGTGCCGACCAAGGAATTCGCGACCCCCGGTCAGGCCCCGAACGTGAAAATCGGCGATGAAGTCGAAGTCTATGTCGAGCGGGTGGAAAATGCGTTGGGCGAAGCCGTGCTGTCGCGCGACAAGGCGCGCCGCGAGGAAAGCTGGACCCGTCTTGAAAAGGCGTTCCAGGATAGCGGCCGCGTCACCGGCGTGATTTTCGGCCGCGTGAAGGGTGGCTTTACGGTCGATCTCGATGGCGCCGTCGCGTTCCTGCCCGGCTCGCAGGTCGATGTCCGCCCGGTGCGCGATGTCGGTCCGCTGATGAACATGCCCCAGCCGTTCCAGATCCTGAAAATGGATCGCCGCCGTGGCAACATCGTGGTGTCGCGCCGCGCCGTGCTGGAAGAGAAACGCGCCGAGGAACGTTCCGAGCTGGTCGCCTCTCTTGCCGAAGGCCAGGTTCTGGAAGGCACCGTCAAGAACATCACCGATTATGGCGCCTTCGTCGATCTGGGGGGCGTGGACGGTCTTCTGCATGTGACCGACATCGCCTGGCGGCGCGTGTCGCATCCGACGGAAGTGCTGTCCGTCGGCCAACAGGTCACCGTGCAGATCATCAAGGTCAACCACGATACGCAGCGCATCAGCTTAGGCATGAAGCAGCTGCAGACCGATCCGTGGGAAGGCGTAGGCGTGAAGTACCCGGTGGGTGCGCGCTTCAGCGGCAAGGTCACCAATGTCACCGATTACGGCGCCTTCGTGGAGTTGGAGCCCGGCGTCGAAGGTCTGGTGCACGTGTCCGAAATGAGCTGGGTGAAGAAGAACGTTCACCCGAACAAGATCGTGAATCCGGGCCAGGATGTGGAAGTGATGGTGCTGGAAGTCGATTCCAACAAGCGCCGCATCAGCCTCGGCCTGAAGCAATGCATGGAGAATCCCTGGAACGCGTTCGCCGAAAATCATCCGCCGGGCGAAGTGCTGGAAGGCGAAATCCGCAACATCACCGAATTCGGTCTGTTCGTGGGTCTGCCGGGCGATATCGACGGCATGGTGCATTTGTCCGATCTGTCCTGGGACAAGCAGGGCGATGAAGCGGTCAAGGATTACCAGAAGGGCCAGACCGTGGAGGTCAAGGTGCTCGACGTCGATCCGGAGAAGGAACGGATCAGTCTTGGCATCAAACAATTGGCCTCCGATCCGATGGCGAGAGTCTCTTCGCTCAAGAAGGGCGATGTCGTCACAGTGACGGTTGCCGAAGTGCAAGAAGGCGGGCTGGAAGTCATGCTGGAAGGCGGGGCCCGGGCCTATATCCGCCGTGCGGACCTGGCACGTGACCGCAACGATCAACGCCCCGAACGGTTCGGTGTCGGCGACAAGCTGGATGCGCTGGTGACCTCGGCCGACAAGACCGGGCGCAAGATCGGCCTTTCGATCAAGGCGCGCGAAATCACCGAAGAAAAGGAAGCCGTGGCGCAATATGGCTCCTCGGATTCGGGTGCCAGCCTCGGCGACATTCTGGGCGCGGCGTTGTCGCGCGCGCAGAAGAAGAAAGGCGACGACGACGAAGAATAATCGTTACCAATTTGATTGTGTGAGAAACGCCCGCGGAGCAATCCGCGGGCGTTTTGTTCTACCGAAACGGATTTAGGAT
>DATARE010000262.1:0-3624 GCA_036264295.1 Micropepsaceae bacterium
ACGATGCGTATCGGCGATGTGCAGATGCGGTTCAAATATGGGGACTATTTTCAGGCGGCTGCAAGCAATGGGTATGAGACGCTGCTCTATGACTGCATGATGGGCGATGCGAGCCTGTTTCAACGGGCCGATACCATCGAACTGGCTTGGGCCATCATTCAGCCGGTTCTCGACCTCTGGGCGGATAATCGTGTGAATCGCTTGCCGCAATATGGCGCGGGCAGTGACGGGCCCGTCGAATCGAACGCATTGATCGAACGCGACGGAAGGCGGTGGCGTCCCGTCCAACCAAAGATGACGCGCAGATGAGGCGTGACATCGCGCTTGAAGTTCTTTCCAGCCCGGAAACGCTTGCCGCCAGGGTCGCAGATTGGCTGTTGAACCTCGCCAATGGCACGAACGGCCGCTTCGCGATTGCGCTTGCCGGCGGGTCGACTCCACGCGCAACCTACAGACTGCTCGCCACCCCTCATTATCGCGACCGCTTTCCGTGGGCGCGTACGCATTGGTTTTGGGGCGATGAGCGATTCGTAGCCCAGGACGATCCTCGCAGCAATTACCGCATGGTGGCCGACGCGATGCTGACGCACGTGGATATTCCTGCCGGCAGAATTCATCCTGTGCCGACCATTGGGATGAGCTCACAAGATGCGGCATTGGCCTATGAGCGCATGCTGAAAGCGTTTTATGGTTCGGAAATGCTGGACCCGGCGCGTCCCTTGTTCGATGTGAATCTCCTGGGGTTGGGAGAAGACGGTCATTTCGCCTCCCTGTTTCCGGGAAGTGACGCGCTTGACGAACGCGAACATTGGACGGCCGCGGTTTCGGGCCAGCAAACCGAAGCGCGGATCACGCTCACCTATCCTGTTCTTGAAAGCTGCCGTTATGCCGCTTTCCTGGTTTCCGGTGCGGCCAAATCCGCGATGTTGCGCGGTTTGCTTTCGGGCGAGGGAGATTTTCCCGCCAATCGGTTTCATCCAAAGGGTGAATTGCGTGTTTTCGCGGACTGCGCCGCAGCCGGCGAAGGCGCCTAAGGCTTCAAGGTCTTCGCGGTGCGCGGGGGCGGTGCCGCAACCAGAACTGCAACCCATCGCAAGCCATCGATATGGGCACAGACAATGGCGAGCGCCGCCGTTATCGGAACCGCGAGAAACAGTCCCGCCAAGCCCCAAACGAGACCCCAGAAGGTCAGTGCGAGGATAATGACGAACGGGCTCAAATTCAGCGATTGCCCGAGGATCAGAGTCGCAGCCACGTTCAACAGAACAAAGTGCACGCCGCCAAGCACCACCACAATTACCAATGCCGGTGCGAATGTCCCGAACTGGACTAGCGCCATCAGCGCGGGAAGCACCACGGCCACCACGCCAACCGTGGGGATATAGGTCAGGAAAAAAATGATGAGCGCCCAAAAGGCGGCAAAATTGACGCCGAGCAATATCAGCAAGACATACGACACGCTGCCCATGATCGCGCTGAGAACCGTGCACACGCCCAAATAGGATTGGATTTGCGAAGCAACGAGGCGAAGCAGGATTTGTCCTTCTCCTCTGTGGTCGGCATTGATCTGCAAACGCGCAAACTTCCCAGTGAGATCGCTTTGTTCCGCGAGCAGAAAGCCGACATAGATCAAAACTTGAATCAGCGCGAAGAGTGAAAAACCCAGCGAGGTCGCGATGCCGGTGAGAAATCCCGCAAAATCGGACCGGCTGAAAAGGTCTTCGACATTGATGCCGAGACGAAGAGGTGCCAGAAGCCCCGACATGAAATCTTGCAGCGTTGCGACATAGCCGGGAGCTTCCGCTGCGAATTGGGCCGCTTCGCCGCCGACAATCCGCGTGATCACATAAAGAGCGCCCAGGAAAAAAATCAGAGACCCCAGCCAGGCAAGCCAACGTGGAAGCTTGAAGCGGACGAGCGTATCGGCGAAGGCGTTGAATACCGCCCAAATCAGCAGCGCAAAAACTAGCGGCACCAGCAGCGGGCGGCCGAAAACGAGCAACAGAATCAGCCCCAGGGCGCTTAACGACCAGTTGGCAAAATCTCTGCTCGTCATCATTTTTTGCGGGTCTCTAAAGACCGGTATGAGGCGTCCGCCGGTAGACGACCATGAGGGAACCGATTCTCACGGCCTGAAATGATGTAAACCGATTCGGATGTTCGTTCGAATCGAACGCGATTTTTCTGGCAGAAAAATAGCGCGGTGCGGAACAAATCTTGTTTAGGAAATGCAGGTTCCCTTAGATTCGACCGAGCAGGACAAGTATCAGGACGATTACCAGCACAAGCCCCAGACCGCCGCCGCCATAATAGCCGGTGCCATAAAACGGGCCGCCGCCAATGCCGCTGAAACCGCCCAGCAAGGCGATGATAAGAATGATAAGCAGGATTGTTCCCACCGACATGGCATCCTCCTCTGCAGGAGCACAGCCATGCTCCCGAGCGCCGGTGCGTCCGGCTGTCTGGAAATGACCGGTGCCGGTTAAGGTTCCCGGCAAACGCGCAATTTGCCTGCTCGCCGCAGGTTTAGATCAGGAAAAGCCCCAGGGATGCGGCCGCCATGACCGCCGTGGCCACCCATCCGAGCACGATCATAGGCGATGGCAATGTGAGCCGGCCCATGATGCGGGGGTTCGTGGCTATCACCATCATCACGGCCATCAGCGGCGCGGCAAGCACCCCGTTCACGACGGCGCTCCAATAAAGCGCCTTAACCGGATCCAGAGAGGTAAAATTAAGTGCCACTCCGCCCAGGGTCGCAACCGCAATGGTGGCATAAAAGGCCTTCGCCTCCTTCGGCCGGCGGTCAAGGCCTTCCGGCCAGCCGAAAAGTTCGCTCACGCCATAGGCGGCCGAACCCGCCAGCACCGGTACGGCCAGCATGCCGGTTGCGATAATCCCCGCTGCGAACAATGCAAACGTGAACGCCCCCGCAACCGGGCGCAACGCTTCAGCCGCCTGCGAGGAGGTCTGAATATCGGTCATACCGCTCGCGTTCAGCGTCGCCGCGGTGGCAAAAATGATGAAAATGGCGATCAGGTTCGAAACACCCATTCCCACGATGGTATCGGTCCGAATGCGGGCAAGTTGGGGGCCGGCTTCGCGCGGGGTGATGCAAAGCGCCTTGGCGTGGCGGCGATGCATTTCTTCCACTTCCTGTGCGGCCTGCCAAAAGAACAGATACGGGCTAATTGTGGTTCCGAGAACAGCGACCAACGCCATCGCATGGGGCGCATCGACCACTAGGTGCGGAACCAGCGTGCCGGTGACCGCTGCCCGCCATGGCACATGCGCGGCAAAAACCACGGCGACGTAGGCAAACAGCGATAATGTCGTCCATTTCAGCACCGCGGCATAGCGGGCGTAGCTCATAAAGGTTTCAAGCGAGATGCAGATGGTGCCGAACGCCAGGGCATAAAGGAGTTGCGGACCACCGATCAGCAAACCGAGTGCCGCGCCCATGGCGCCCAGATCCGCGCCGAGATTGATCACATTGGCAATGAGCAGCAGCAACACCACCCCGCGCAACAGCCATGGCGAATAATGACGGCGAAGATTCTTCGCAATGCCGCAACCGGTGACGCAGCCGATCCGCGCACTGATATCCTGGATCACCGCCATCAG
>DATARE010000094.1:0-3909 GCA_036264295.1 Micropepsaceae bacterium
CTATATCCTCTTGTTCGATCGCAAGGTGTGGGCGGCGGTGCAATTGCGCCGCGGCCCCAATGTTGTCGGTGTCTTCGGCTTGCTGCAAAGCTTTGCCGATTTGATCAAATTCGTCTTCAAGGAAATCGTCATTCCCGCCGGCGCGAACAAGGGCGTGTTTTTCCTTGCGCCGATTCTGTCCGCGACACTCGCGCTGTCCGCCTGGGCGGTGGTGCCGCTCGACAATGGCTGGGTGATCGCCGACATCAATGTCGGCATCCTTTATCTGTTCGCCATCTCCTCGCTCGGCGTCTATGGCATCATCATGGGTGGGTGGGCCTCCAATTCGAAATACGCCTTTCTTGGCTCGCTGCGTTCGGCCGCGCAGATGGTCTCCTATGAAGTCTCGATTGGCTTCATCCTGATCACGGTGCTGCTGTTCGCGGGCTCGCTCAACCTTTCGGCGATCGTGCGGGCGCAAGGCCCGGACATCCGCGGCTGGTTCGTATTTTCCCCGCTCGCCCCCATGTTCGTGATGTTCTTCATCTCGGCGCTGGCGGAAACCAACCGGCCGCCTTTCGATCTTCCCGAGGCCGAATCGGAACTGGTGGCCGGGTTCTTTGTCGAATATTCCTCGACGCCGTTTCTGCTCTTCTTCCTCGCCGAATACGTCAACATCGTCCTGATGTGCGCGATGATGTCGATTCTGTTCCTCGGCGGCTGGACGCCCCCGGTCGATATCTGGCCGCTGAATGCCATCCCCGGGGTGATTTGGCTGATCCTGAAGGTGTGGTTCTTTTTCTTCCTTTTCGCGATGGTGAAGGCGATCGTGCCGCGCTATCGCTACGACCAATTGATGCGGCTCGGCTGGAAAGTGTTTCTGCCCGTGTCGCTGCTGTGGGTGGTGCTGATGGCGGGTTATCTTTTGGCCATTGGCCGATTCCCCGGGTGAGGTGATATGGCTTGGCTCGACCGAACGGCACGGACGATCTTTCTCTGGGAGTTCGTCAAAAGCTTCGCGCTGGCGATGCGCTATTTCTTTGCGCCCAAGAAGACCCTGAACTACCCGTTCGAGCGCGCGCCGCTCAGCCCGCGGTTCCGGGGCGAGCATGCGCTGCGCCGCTACTCGTCTGGCGAGGAGCGCTGCATCGCCTGCAAACTGTGCGAGGCCGTGTGCCCGGCCAATTGCATCACCATCGAGGCCGAACCCCGCGAGGACGGCAGCCGCCGCACGACCCGCTACGATATTGACATGACAAAATGCATCTATTGCGGCCTGTGTCAGGAAGCCTGCCCGGTAGATGCTATCGTGGAAGGACCGAATCTCGATTTTTCCGTCGAAACCCGTGAAGAGCTTTATTACGACAAGGCAAGATTGCTGGCCAATGGCGACCGCTGGGAACGCGAAATCGCCAAGAACCTGGAATTGGACGCGCCATACCGATAATCATCTTCGCCCCTCATCCCTCGGCAAGCTCAGGATGAGGTGGTTTCCCCAATACCTCATGCTGAGCCTGTCGAAGCATGAGGCCGCACCAGAGTGAACCCGTAATTTCATGTTGCAAGCCATCGCCTTCTACGTTTTTTCCGCGGTGATGATCGGCTCCGCGCTGATGGTGATCGGCGCGCGCAACCCGGTGCATTCGGTGCTGTTCCTGATTCTCGCGTTCGTCAATGCGGCCGCCTTGTTCGTGCTGCTGGGTGCCGAATTCCTCGCCATGATTCTGGTCGTCGTCTATGTCGGCGCCGTGGCGGTGCTGTTCCTGTTCGTCGTGATGATGCTCGACATCGATTTCGTGGCGCTGAGGCGTGGCTTCATGGAATATCTGCCGCTGGGCGCGCTGATCGGCTTGGTGCTGATGAGCGAGCTTCTGATCGCCGTGGGCGCCTGGGCTTTCGGCGGCGCGGTGCCAGCCGCACGCTCCAGCCCGTTGCCGGCGGGTGTCAGCAACACCGAAGCACTGGGGCAGGTGCTGTATACCGATTACATTTTCTACTTCCAGACTGCGGGACTTATCCTGCTGGTGGCCATGATCGGCGCCATCGTGCTGACGCTGCGCCATCGTCCGGGCGTCAAGCGGCAATCCATTGCCCGGCAAGTGGCGCGCGGTCCCGCATCGGCCATCGAAATGCGCGACGTCAAACCGGGGCAGGGGGGCTGAGCATGTTGATTGGGCTGCCGCATTATCTGGTCGTTGCCGCGCTGCTTTTCACCATCGGCGTGTTCGGCATCTTCATCAACCGCAAGAATGTCATCGTCATCCTGATGTCCATCGAACTGATCCTGCTCGCGGTGAACATCAATTTCGTCGCGTTCTCGGTCTATCTGGGCGATCTGGTGGGCCAGGTGTTTGCGCTCTTCGTGCTGACGGTGGCTGCCGCCGAAGCGGCCATCGGCCTTGCCATCCTCGTGGTCTATTTCCGCAACCGCGGCACCATCGCGGTTGAAGACATCAATCTGATGAAGGGCTGAGCATTCGATTCATGTACGCGGCCATCGTCTTCCTTCCGCTTTTGGGTTCGGTCATCGCCGGCCTGTTCGGCCGCATGATCGGTGCGCGCGCCTCCGAACTCGTCACCACGGGCTTGCTGTTCGTGTCGGCGGCGCTTTCCTGCTACGCCTTTTACGACGTGAATTTCCTCGGCCATGGCGGGATTGTGCGCGTCGCCACCTGGATCGCGTCCGGCGATTTCAGCGTGGATTGGAGCCTGCGTGTCGATGCCTTGACCGGGGTGATGCTGGTGGTGGTGACGGGCGTGTCCTCGCTCGTGCACCTCTATTCCATCGGCTACATGCATGACGACCCGCACCGCCCGCGCTTCTTTTCCTATTTGTCGCTGTTCACTTTCGCCATGCTGATGCTGGTGACGGCCAACAATTTCCTGCAGATGTTTTTCGGCTGGGAAGGTGTGGGCTTGGCGTCCTATCTGCTGATCGGCTTCTGGTACACGCGCCCGTCCGCCAATGCCGCAGCGCTCAAGGCCTTCATCGTCAACCGTGTGGGCGATTTTGGCTTCGCGCTCGGCGTCTTTGGCATCTATTACGTGTTTGGCACGCTCGATTTCGATCGCGTGTTCATGGCGGCGCCAATGTTCGTCGGCAAGACGCTGAACTTCGCCGGCTACACGCCCGATCTTTTGACGACGCTCTGCATTCTGCTCTTCATCGGCGCGATGGGAAAATCGGCGCAATTGGGGCTGCACACCTGGCTGCCCGACGCGATGGAAGGCCCCACCCCGGTTTCCGCCTTGATCCATGCCGCCACCATGGTGACGGCAGGCGTATTCCTGGTCTGCCGCTGCTCGCCCCTGTTCGAGCTGGCGCCGAATGCGCTCGCCTTTGTCACTTTCATCGGGGCGAGCACGGCGTTCTTTGCTGCCACCATCGGCCTGTTCCAGAACGACATCAAACGCGTGATCGCCTACTCGACCTGCTCGCAGCTTGGCTACATGTTCGCGGCCGCCGGCGTGTCCGCCTATGGCGCCTCCATGTTCCATTTGTTCACCCACGCCTTCTTCAAGGCGCTGTTGTTCCTGGGCGCGGGCTCGGTGATCCATGCCATGCACCACGAACAGGACATGCGCAAAATGGGCGGATTGGCCAAGCGCATTCCCATCACCTGGGCGATGATGCTGATCGGCAATCTCGCGCTGACGGGCGTGGGAATTCCGCTGAT
This sequence comes from Micropepsaceae bacterium, assembly GCA_036264295.1. Classification (GTDB taxonomy): domain Bacteria; phylum Pseudomonadota; class Alphaproteobacteria; order Micropepsales; family Micropepsaceae; genus CAIYRG01. The sequence continues at coordinate 3,657 of DATARE010000094.1, forward strand.
CGGCATCGGTACCGCCGGCTTTTATTCCAAGGACGGCATCATCAATGCGACCTTCCTTTCCGGAACGGGCATCGGCACCTATGCCTTCGTGTTGACCAGTGTGTCGGTGCTGATGACCTCCTTTTATTCCTGGCGCCAATTTTTGATGACGTTCCACGGCCCCTATCGCGGCGAGGTGAAGGCCCATCTGGCGCACGCCGATGCGCATGCCCACGCCGGTCAGCGCCAGGTTGCCGATCAGCATCATCGCCCA
>DATARE010000110.1:0-2387 GCA_036264295.1 Micropepsaceae bacterium
CAGCGCCAATTGGAGAACAATGTTGATCTTCTTGCCGTCAAGCAGGGGCTTGCTTTGCGAGAGCAGACTGCTCCAAGACCAGCCGCAGCGCCCTGTCACTTCGCCGCGCTACATGCCGAGATTGATGTCGGCGCCGCCACCGGAATAGCCGGTCACCACTTTGGTGGGCAAATGGAACAGATTGCGCAACACGGTCGGAAAGATCTCGCTGTCGGCACCGGCGGCTGAGGCGCCGATAATGGTCGGCTTCTTTTGTAGATCATCCCAGGTCTTGATCCCGCTCGTGGCCCAGAAGGCGCAGACCGAGACTTCGTTCGAGACGCTGCCGATCCAGGAAAATTTCGCCGCTTCGAATTGGGTGCCTTGCGCGTGCCCCAGCAAAGGCTCGACCACAAGACCGCGCGCGAACGTGCCCATCACCGTGCCGTCCTTGCGCGCGACATTGTAGAGATAATTCATTGCCTTCACGCCGCCCGCGCCGGGCATGTTCTGCGGCACGAGCGTCGGATTGCCGGGGATGTGCCGGCCCATATAGCGCGCAAGGGTGCGGGCATAGAGATCGTAACCCCCGCCCGGCCCGAACCCGACCAGAACCTGAATCGTTTTGCCCTTGTAGAAATTCGCAATCGCGGCTGCGTCCGCAGCCTGCGCCGGTCCCATCGATGCCGCTACCAATGAGCTTGCCGCCGCGAAGCCGACGACCCACCGCTTACCCAAGCGCATTCAACGCACCCTTCAGGACACTAGGCGTGAAGCCATAGCATCTTTTACGGGTGCCCTGAACCACATGGGCCGTTGCCGTCGGACTGGAGCCCAATCTTCCCTAATATGAAGGCCAGGCCCTCACGTCTCAGCCATAGCAGGTGGCGCAGCCGAACATCTGGTAGGCGATCAATGCCGCAAACAACACGACGGCGACGCCGATCAGAATGGTCTGAACGCTGATCCCGCTTTTCTTCGTGTCATTTTGGTTTTGGACAGTATCGGACATGGCTCTCTCCAAGAACGCGTTTCCTGAAGCGCAGCCTAGGCAGACGGGCAAAATCGGCTTTGATCTGAATCAAACGCGGCGGGACGTGATGTCACATCACGTCGCCGGGTTCCTCGCCATCCGCCGATGGTCCAGCGTAGAATTCGGGTTTCATGCGGCTTTCCACGCCTTCGGCCCTCAGCGCCTGCGCGAATTCGACGCGGATATTGGGATCCTCCATGGAATAGGGAATCGCCGAGCCACCCTTCTTGATGTCGATCGCCCCGGAATCGATCATGGCCTCGCCGGGACGCCCCGCCTTGCGCGAACGCTGGTTGTTCGGCCCGTGCCAGGCCGAGATGCGCAAGCCCTCCTTGCCGATGCCAAAATGCTGGTGGAACCAATCGCCCGACATGGGGGCGGCCGAGACGATGCCGCCATATTCATAATCCTGGCGCAGGACCTTATCGGCGAGCCCATCTTTCCATGGGGTCATGCCGACATCCGCCGGCCAGGTATAGGTGTAGCCCTTGCCTTTGACGCAGAGCAGCACCGCCGCCGACATGTGCTTGTGCGCCTTGGAATAGCGGCCGGTTTCGTGATGGCCGATCCAAAGGTAGAAGCGGTTGCCGGCCATATAGGGCTCGACGCGGCGATAGCCGGGCGAGCGGCGATTGTCCAAAGGAAGCTGTGTGTTGATGATGTCCGGAATGAGATTTGTGCGCCGCATGGCAAGCCCGCGGACCGGGTCCGGCTCCAGATCGTCCTTCGGCTTGAAATAATCCTCCGCCCCGGAAAACCGGTCCGTGAAGGCGTAGGGGCAGTTGAAGATGAAATCCATGTTGTCGATCACGTTCATCACGTTCGGCGCCGTGGTGCCGCAATAGAGCAAAGCGGGCGTGCTGCCGGCATTGATGAAGCGGTGGTGGGCGTTCAGGGGAATGGAGAACAGTGAGCCCTTCTGCCATTCGAAGACATGGCGTCTGGCCTGGCCCTCCTGCCACACCTCCGTGGTGCCGCGTCCCTTGATGACGAAGACGATTTTTTCATAGAGGTGCTTTTCGGTGTTCAGCGCACCGGCGCCCGGGACCTCGACGACATAGGAACCCCACAGACCTTCGGTGCCGAACAACTGGATATAGCTGCCGCGGCCGCCGAGCCGTTTCCATTCGCCCAGCGGCAGGTCCTGCATGCGCCGCGCGCCGATGCTGCGATAGATCGGAATGCCTTCGCTTTCCATGAAGCGGTCATAGGGCAGGGCTGCCCGTTTGAAATTGCCAAAGCCGGCGTTCTCGCCGGCTTTGGGTTCATGCCAATGGGCGTTATCGGCGATGTCGTGCATATCAGGCGTGATAGCCGATGGCGGAATGGGCCTGCGCCTGCACCTGTGCGTTGACGAGTTCGAGCGGCGAAGCGG
>DATARE010000173.1:0-4970 GCA_036264295.1 Micropepsaceae bacterium
CTTTTACGATGGCAATCGGAACCGAGCGGGTTTTCTTGCCACCAAAGCGGGGTGGTGCCTTGTTCGGACCAAATTGCGCGAAACCGTACCGGAGGCCACCGTGGCTTTGCCGGTCCTGTCGGCATCCCGGGCATTCGCGACGATTGCCGCCTATTTCTATCCCGAGCACGAGTTGGACATCCGGGCCCAGGAAGCGCTGATTCATTCCTCAGCCCTTATCGGCCAGGACGTCGTTCTTGCGCCGGGGGTGGTGGTCGGTCCCAAAGCCGAAATCGGCGACGGCTGCCGTATCGGCGCCCACACCGTCATAGGCCGCGGGGTGACGATCGGGCGGCGCACCCAGATCGGAGCGAACGTTTCCTTGGCTTTCGCGCATCTGGGTGACGACGTTCTGGTCCAAGCGGGTGTCCAGATCGGTACGTCAGGATTTGGCTATTCCTCCGGCCCCGACGGCCATATCAAGCTGCCGCAGCTTGGCCGCGCCATTCTGCAGGACAGGGTCGAGGTGGGCGCGAATTCGGCAATCGACCGGGGCGCTTTAGGCGACACCGTGATCGGCGAAGGCACCAAAATTGATAATCTGGTACAGATCGGGCACAACGCGGTCACCGGTCGTCATTGTATACTTGCCGGCCATTCGGGACTTTCCGGCAGTGTTGTATTGGGCGATTTCGTGATTGTTGGCGGTGGAGTGGGCATAGCCGATCACGTGACGGTCGGAGATCGGGCGCGGCTCGCAGGTTTGTCCGGAGTCGCCTACGATCTGGAGGGCGGGCGCGACTACGGTGGAATACCGGCGCGTCCGATCCGCGAATGGCATAAGGAAGGCGCCCTGATCGCGAAACTCGCGCGCAAGGGCGGACGGTCTACAGATGGATAAGAAGACGGATACGCCTTCGACGCAGACGGAAATCGATGTGGAGCATCTGAAAAGACTGCTTCCGCATCGTGCGCCGTTTCTGATGGTCGACAGGCTGACCGATATCAAACACGGCGAGTCTGCCGTCGGCTGGAAGGCCGTCTCGATCAATGAGCCCCATTTTGGGGGTCATTTTCCCGAATATGCGGTGATGCCCGGCGTGCTGATCGTGGAAGCCATGGCGCAAGCCGCCGCCGCTTTCGTGGTGCATACGCTGGGGCTGCAGGACCAGCGCCGCATGGTCTATTTCATGACCATCGACAAGGCGCGCTTCCGCCGCCCCGTGCATCCTGGCGTGCTGCTGCGCCTTCCCGTCCAGGTGCAACGCCGCCGCGGTCCGGTGTGGCGCTTCGAAGGCAAAGCCTATGTCGGCGAAGAGCTGTGCGCGGAAGCCGAATACAGCGCCATGCTGACCGAAAACAGCCTGGGCGCGGCGCGCAGGGCGGCTCCCTCCGCCGGCGTGGAGTGATGCCGAAGATTCACGCCACTGCGATTGTCGAGGACGGGGCGGTACTGGGCGCCGATGTCGAGATCGGACCGTTTTCGCTGATCGGCGCGCATGCGCGGCTTGGCGACGGCGTACGCATTCTTTCCCATGTGGTCATCGCCGGCCACACCGAGATCGGCGCGAGGACCATCGTGCACCCCCACGCCGTCCTGGGCGGCGGCCCGCAATTTCGCGGCGACACCGGAGCGGACGCGCGCCTTAGAATCGGCGCGGACAATGTCATTCGCGAACATGTCACGATGAATGCCGGTTCGGCCAAAGGCGGTGGCCTTACCAGCGTCGGCGAGCGCGGCTATTTCATGGCCTATAGCCATGTGGCGCATGATTGCCACGTCGGCAATGGCGTGACCTTCGCAAACAGTGTTGCGCTCGGAGGCCATGTCAGCATCGAGGATGGCGTCAATATCGGGGGGCTTTCGGCAATCCAGCAATTCAGCCGAATCGGCCGTTACGCCTTTGTGGGTGGCGTGACCGGCGTCCCTGACGATGTCATCCCTTATGGCATGGTATGGGGCGATCATGCGCGCCTCGAAGGCCTGAATCTGATAGGGCTCAAGCGCAGGGGAATACCGCGCGAACGCATTCACGCCCTGCGCGCGGCCTTTCGGGCGATCTTCTTCGGCACCGGGCGTTTGATCGACCGGGCGCGGGAAGCCAGCCAGCGCTGGAAGGATTTTCCCGAAGTGGACGAAGTGGTGCGGTTCATTCTGGCTGAAAGCAAACGGCCGATCTGCATGCCTTCGAGCGCCGCTCATGCGGCCAGCGCCGAGAGCGCGTAATTTCTATGAATGCTGAACGCGGAACGCTCGGGATCATCGCAGGCGGCGGTGAGCTTCCCATCGCCATCGCGCGCGCGGCGGAAGCCGATGGCCGCGCGATCTTCATGCTGGCTCTTGCCGGCATGGCGGCACAGGCTGACGTCGCGCCGTTTCCCCATGCGTTCGCTTCGCTAGGCGAACTCGGCAAGGCGATAAGGCTGCTCAAGGACGCGGGCTGCCGCGACGTGACGCTCGCGGGAAAGGTTGCGCGCCCCGAATTCTCCAAGCTCAAGCTGGACGCCCGCGGCGCACTGGCGCTTCCGCGCGTCATGGCGGCGGCGATCAAGGGCGACGATGCGCTGCTGCGATCGCTGGTTTCGATTTTTGAAAAAGAGGGCATGCGAGTCATCGGTTCCACCGACGCCGCGTGCGCCCTTGTCGCGCCCTTGGGGCCGCTCGGGAAATTGGCGCCGGCGGAAGATGATGATGGCGATATTCTGCACGCCATCAAGGTTGTCGCCGCCCTCGGGGCGCTGGACATCGGTCAGGCCGCGGTCGTCTGCCAGGGTTTGGTGCTCGCGGTCGAAGCTGCCGAGGGCACAGATGCGATGCTGACGCGTGTGGCGGCACTTCCCGAAGCGTTGCGCGGCACGCCGGACAATCGCAAAGGCGTGTTGGTGAAGGCCGCCAAGCCGAACCAGGAACGGCGTGTGGACTTGCCGGTCATCGGTGTACGGACGGTCGAGCTGACTTCGGCCGCCGGTCTTTCCGGAATCGCGATCGAGGGCGCTGCTGCGCTTATTGTCGATCGGGACCGCGTTATTCAGGCGGCGGATCGGCTTGGCATATTTGTTTTCGGTTTCGCGCCCGAGGATTATCCGCGGTGAACGGTGCATCCGGCACCGCGCCACGAACGATCATGCTGGTGGTGGGCGAGCCATCGGGCGATCAATTGGGCGCGCAGCTGATGGCGGGCCTGAAGCAGCTTGCCGGCGACAGCGTGCGCATTGTCGGCGTCGGCGGCGCGGCGATGGCGGCGGAAGGTCTCGAGAGCCTGTTTCCCCTGGACGCGACATCGGTCATGGGTTTGCGCGAGGTGGTGCCGCGCATTCCGGAAATCTTGCGCCGCGTGCGGAAGGCTTCCGATTTCGCGCTGAAGACGCGGCCCGATCTCGTGGTGCTGATCGATAGCCCGGATTTCACCCACCGCATCGCGCAGCAGATCAAGCGCACCGATTCCTCGATCCGCACCGCGAATTACCCGCCGCCGCAGGTGTGGGCGTCACGCGCCTATCGGGCGCGGAAAATGGCGCTTTATATGGATGCGGTGCTGACGTTTTTTCCCTTCGAGGCGTCATTCTTCGAACGTTACGGCATACCGGCCTACAATGTCGGTTATCCGGTTATCGAACGCAGCAGCCGGATGACAGGGGGCGAGGATTTCCGCCGCCGGCATGGCATCCCTGCCGATGCGTCTTTGCTCGCGGTGCTGCCGGGAAGCCGGCGCAACGAAATCCGTTTTATTTTGCCGCCGTTCAAAGCCGCGGTTGGCATTCTCGCGCGCGAAATACCGGGGCTGATTTCGGTCGTGCCGACGATTCCCCATGTCGCGCCATTGGTGAAGGCTGCCACGCAGGACTGGCCGACGCCGCTTCGTATCGTGGAAACAGAGGCCGAAAAATTCGCCGCCTTCGATGCGGCGGATTCTGCGCTGGCGGCCTCTGGAACGGTGACGAGCGAACTCGCGCTGGCGAAGACGCCGATGGTGGTCGCCTACAGGGTGGGCTGGCTGACCTATGCGCTCGCCAAGCCGCTGATGAATGTCGAGTTCATGGTGCTGGTCAATCTTGTGCTGGGGCGCAAGGCCATTCCGGAATTCAAACAATACGAGGGCACGCCGGAGGCATTGGCGCGCGCGCTGAAGCCGTTGCTGACGGATGAAGCTGCGCGCGCAGCCCAGATACGCGATCTCGAAGAAGGCGTGCGCGCGTTTGGCGTGGGCCAGGAAACGCCGTCACTGCGCGCCGCCCGCGCGGTGCTGGAATTGGCAGGGGGCGAATAGTGAGTGGCGAGTAGCGAACAATCTTCCATTCGCCACTCGCCATTTCCCTTATTTCACTTGGAGTTCTCTCTTCAAAAAGACAACGGCGCGATTGAACGCGTCCGTTGCGTTCTTGTCGTCCCAGCGTGCGCCGAAGCCGTGGGATTCGCCGGGATAGATTTTCATATCCACTTTGGCGCCGAGCTTCTTGGCTTCTTCCGCAAGCTGCACGCCATTTTCCACCGGGATGATCTGATCGGCATCGCCGTGCAAAATCAGAAGCGGCGGGAAGCGTTTGGCCGGCTGGCCTAGCGGCCAGGGATCGGTGCCGTAATAGATCACGGCCGCGTTGATCTTCGGATCGAGTGTCGAGGCGCCGGTTGCCAGAATGCCGCCATTGGAAAAGCCCACAAGCGCGACTTTGCCGTTGGAGTCCTTTTGCGCGATCAGATAATCGGCCAGGTCGCCCACCAGCTTGGCCCATTTGGGATAACGGTCCTCGAACACATTGACGCCGTTGGACATCATCTTTTCGTCGAGGTCGCTGTAATAATAGACGAGATAGGCATCGATGCCCGCCGCCGCGAGCATCGCGGCATAATGATTGTTATTCGCGATTTGGCGATCGAAGCCGCCCGCGCCATGCAGCATCAGAGCCGCCGGGCGCGGGCCATTGCCGGGTGCGCGGAAATAGGTGACATGCACCTGCCGCTCCTTGGCGGGCAGCATGATCTTCTGGCCTTC
>DATARE010000180.1:0-2295 GCA_036264295.1 Micropepsaceae bacterium
AAGTGGGGCAAAGCGCTCAAGGGACAGCGCTATTAATCTCCTGCACGCCGTCGCGCGAGCTTCACCGGCCTCGAACTGACGCAAGAAGGCCGACCTTCGATTAGCGCTCTCAGTTCATCCGGATGCCACACAGATGGGCAAGCCGGCAGGCCAGATCGAGCAGAACTTCATCGGCGGCAGGCCATCCGATCAAGGACAGACCGGCGGGGCAGCCTGACACCGTTCCTGCCGGGATGGTGATCTGCGGAAGTCCGGCAAGACCGGCAATGCACGTCAATCGCATGGTCCGCACCCGGAATAATTCGAGCGCCTCGCCCGCGGCCGCCAATGCGGGCGCAATCGAAGGCGCGGTCGGCAAGACCATGATGGTACCTGGCGGCACGCGGGCCAAAATCTGGGCCCGCGCACCGGCGGTGATTTCACGGGATCGATTGGCCTGCTCGCTCGTTACGCTCGCGGCGAAATCCATGCGCTCCTTTATTCCAGGACCGAGCTTCGGCTTTGCTTGGGTAATGAAGGCGCCAAAAGTCTCCCACACCTCTTTGGCCTGCACGACCCGGAATCCCTCGCGCCACGCATCGAAGCCTCCGGGCGCGATGGCTTCTTCGACGCGTGGAGGCAAAATCTCAGTGCCGCGGGTGAGGAATTCCCGGCAAAGCGCCGCGACCTCGGCGTCAGCCTGAGCGAATGCGTCGGTCGCAACCAACAGCCGCGTGATCCGCTCTTTGACGGCGTCGCCTTGGAGGAGCACGGCGCCGACGCGCCGCAAGACCCCGGGGCTGTTCGCGAACCAGCCGGCCACGTCAAAGGATGGCGCCATCGCCATGGCGCCGGTCAGATCGACCCGGCCGTGGGTCGGCCGCAACCCGTACACGCCGTTGAATGAGGCAGGAACGCGCACCGATCCGCCAGTGTCGCTGCCCAATGCAAAGTCGCAGGCATTGGCGCCGCAAGCAGCGGCCGAGCCGCTCGAGGAGCCGCCAGGAATCCGCCCCGGTGCGCGAATGTTCAGTGGCGTTCCATAGTGGGCGTTGACGCCACTCACACTATAGAAGAACTCATCGCAAATCGTTTTGCCGGTGATCGTGGCGCCGGCGGCGAGAATTTTCTCGACTGCGCTGGCATGTCTGGTCGCGGGCTGCTGCGCCGAAAGCCAATCTGGACTGCCGCCGCCGGTCCGTGAGCCGGCAATGTCGTACATATCCTTCACCACCGCGGACAGCCCAGCCAGCGATCCGCCTGCCAAGCCGACGATCGGTGCATCCAGGTTATGAGGAACAAAAAAAGCGTCTTTCACGCGGCCTGCTTTTTGTACCAGTCGAGAATTCGCACCCCGTCCCACGCTGCTACACCGGGTTTGCTCAAGACCTCCGCAAAGGCGCGGCGGACATGGGCGATTCGATGCGGCGCCCCCGACAGATAGCAGTGCATGGCGATAGCCATGATTTTCGGCCGCTCCGCCGATTCCGCATACAGCGTGTCAAACTGGTCGATGATCCGGCGGTGCATCTGGTCGGACGTCTGATGCGAAAGCGCCATCAAAACAATATCGTGCAGCTCGAAATTATACGGCAATGCCACCACTGGCTTGTGCGCGGTCTTGAGCGTTACCGGCTCGTCATCCAGGACCCAGTCGCCGATATATTCGATGCCCGCGGCGGATAAGTAATCGAGCGTATCGAAGGTCTGGGTCAATCCCGGTCCAAACCAGCCGCGCGGTGCACGACCCCAAAATTTAGCAATGATCGCCACCGATTTGTCGATCACCGCTTTCTGATCCTCAAGTTTGTGCATGGGCACCTGATCGTAGCCGTGCGCATTGAGTTCCCAGCCCGCTTCAATGCAGGCCCGGACAACCGCAGGATATGTCTCGCAAACCCGGGCATTCAGCGTGACTGTCGGCATGATGTTGAGTGCATCGAGCATACGTTTGATGCGCCAGAAACCCACGCGCATCCCATATTCGTGCCAGGTCCAGTTCGGAATGTCCGGCTGCATCGGCTGCCCTTGCGGCGGCGAAATGACCATGCGGGCCATCGGCCGCGCCAGGTCCCATTCCTCCAGCGCCAGCACCGGCCAGACGATCAACCTCAGTCCATCCGGCAGCCGCAATGGCCTGCGGCCCTCGATAGCTGAGTACGGAAGGCGTTCTCGTGGATGCATGTCCCCTCCTCCCATCCGCTCACGCGCCAGGCGGGATGATATCACTTCCCCCTTCATTGAAATTGTTGGTGAAAATTGAGTTCGTTTTGCCAACTTGCAACCACACGTAGTTGCTGCCAGAGAAACATTTCT
>DATARE010000183.1:0-1960 GCA_036264295.1 Micropepsaceae bacterium
CTGGGGTCGGGGGTGAAGCGATGGGCGGATAGGAACAGCAGATTCCAGGCCATCATCGACATCCGGATATTCATCGGAAACGGCAGCGACGTGGGGTGGGCTGCGACGTTGACCGGCGCGACCTCATGTTGAAAATAATTGTACAAATCGTGCACGTCGGCATCGGATAACAACTGGTACGAGGTGTAAGGCATCGCGGGATAGAGATTCGCGCCGTCTTTGCGGATGCCTTCGCGGATGGCGCGGGCGAAGTCGGCCTCCGAATAAGCGCCAATCCCGGCGGTGACCGATGGCGTTATATTCGTCGAATAGATGGTGCCGACCGGCGATGCGATCGCCAGCCCGCCTGCAAAGGGCAGCCCGCCCGGCGCGGTGTGACAGGCCGTGCAATCCGCCGCCTTGGCGAGATAGGCGCCGTGCTGGAGCGAGGCATCGTCAGCAGGGCCGGTTGTGTCGGCAAGGCAGGCCGCCGACGAGGACAGCACAAAAACGGCAGCCGCGAGGCCGCGCAGAATCCACACCATGGTTCAGCCCGCCTTCACTTGAGCGACCAACGCGTCGCCGGCCTTTAGCGCGAGGGCGACCATCGTCAGCGTGCTGTTGCCACTGCCGCTCGTGGTCATGGCGCCGCCGCCCGGGAGAAACAAATTCTCATGGTCATGCGCACGGCAATCCGGATCGACGACAGAGTTCGACGGATCCGCGCCCATGATGCATCCCCCCATGATATGATCGCTATGAGTGAATTGGGTGGCGACCTGCGTCTCTGTGGCGCCCAGCTCGGCGATCAGTTTTTTGACCAGCGGCACTGAATATTGCGCGACACTGGCCCGCACGTAATCGCCGACGTCGTAATAGATGTTTGGCTTGTTCAGCCCGAGCCAGTCCTTCTTGTCGGAAAGGGTGAGGCGGTTATCGGGCGAAGGAAGCGTTTCGTGCTCCAGCGTGATCTGCCCCGTACAGGCGGACAAGCGGCGGATCTCAGCGTCCAGCGCCTTGCCGACCAACCCCTTTTGCAAGGCGGCCATCCCGCCCAGCGTGCTGCGCGCGTAATTTTCCATGCGGATCTGCACGCCGGCATACTGGTTGCGAAAATCCCCTTGCGAGGTCTGCATGATGCTGCTGCCTTGCACGGGGCCAACGCCCGTCCAGAGCGGCTCGGAAAATGTCGATATGGTGACGATCTTCGCCTGGTCCATCATGTTGCGCCCGACCTGATCGGAGCTGTTGGCGACGCCCTTCGGGTTGCGGTCATCCTTCGAGAGGAGCAGAATTTTCGGTGTCTCGATGCCGTTGCAGGCAATGACGAACACCTTGCCGGTGACCCGGTGGGAGGCTTTCTCCGGGTCGAAGAAATGCACCGCCTGAACGATGTTTTTCTCCCCGGTTTCGATGCGATACACCACCGCGTTCGGGAGAATGACGCCACCTTTGGCCTCGATCCTCGGCAGCACGGTGGCCGCGTCGTATTTCGCGCCGATCGGGCACACCGGGAAGCAATTGTTATTGCCGCAGCAGGGTGGCCGGTCGTGGTAGGAAACGCCGCTATTGCGGGCCTGGGCAACGGGGATGTTGAGCAGATTAAGCTTCGCGGCGGCATCGGTTAAGCGCTGTTCGCCCGGCCCGAACGGCAGCCGCCCCATGGGATAAGGCTTTGAGCGGAGCGACGGCCATTGCAGCGCCGGATCGGATGGCCCGCAGACACCCATGGAATATTCAGCGCGCGTGTAGAACGGCTCCAAGGTGTTATAATCAAACGCCCAGTCGCGGCCGACGCCGTAGAGCGACTTTAAGCGCATGTCATCAGGGGTGAGACGCCAGCAAATGCCCGCCCAGTGCCAGGTAGCCCCGCCGGCGTAGCGCACGTAACCCTGCCGATAGGCGAGCGCGTCAGGCCCCTCAAGCTGAAGATAATCAGCCGCCGCTGCCGCCGTGTAGGATTCGACTTCGGGTGCCCACG
>DATARE010000274.1:0-5811 GCA_036264295.1 Micropepsaceae bacterium
CGATGGGCGCCAGGGTGAGCGTCTCGAACTCCAGCATCTTGCGCTCGGCATTCGGGATTTCGGCTTCCTTGACCAGCACCAGATTCTCGATGCGGATGCCGTATTCGCCGGTCTTGTAGAAGCCAGGCTCGTTCGAGCAGATCATGCCCGGCTTCAGCGCCTGCACGGTGCCGCGCGAGGAAATGCTTTGCGGTCCCTCATGCACCGACAAATAAGAGCCGACGCCGTGACCCGTGCCGTGACCGTAATCCAGACCCGCCTCCCATAGCGGGCGCCGCGCAAACGCGTCGAGCTGCGCGCCCGTCGTGCCTTCCGGAAACCGCGCCAGCGCCAGCTGGATATGACCTTTGAGCACGCGGGTGAAACGGTCGCGCATTTCTGCGGTCGGCGTACCCACGGCCACGGTGCGCGTGACATCGGTGGTGCCGTCGACGAATTGCGCGCCGGAATCGATCAGGAAAAGCTGATCGGGCTCGATGCGGCGATTTGTTTTCTTCGTCACGCGGTAATGCACAATGGCGCCGTTCGACCCCGCGCCGGAAATGGAATCGAAACTCACATCCTTCAGCATGCCGGTCGCGGCGCGAAAGGATTCCAGCTTCTCGACCGTATCGATTTCGCTAAGCCCGCCTTTGGGGGCTTCGCGTGCGAACCAGGCGAGGAAGCGCGTCAACGCTTGCCCATCGCGGATATGGGCGCGTCGCGTACCGTCCAGTTCGGCGGCATTCTTGCAGGCTTTGGGCAATTGGCAGGGATCGGCGCTGCGCACGATCTTCGCGCCGGCCTTTTCCAGCCGCTGGAAAATATACGAGGCAGCCCAAACCGGATCGGCCAGCGCCGATTTGCCGGCCAACGCATCGAGCGCAGGGCCAAACGCGTCCGGTGCGTGAAGATGCACTTCGTTTCCCAAATGGCTCAGCAATTCGGGCGAGGTTTTCTTCGCGTCCATGAAAAGATCGACCGTCGCATCCGCATTCAGAATCCCGAAGGCCAGCGCAAAGGGCGTGTGCGGAACATCGGCCCCGCGGATGTTGAGCAGCCAGCACAGCGAATCCGGCATCGTGATGATGGCCGCATCCACGCCGCGCTTCTTCAAATCTTCGGCCAGGCGCGCGCGTTTGGATTGCGAGGTTTCGCCGGCCAGCTCGATGGGGTGGGGCACGGCGCGCGCCCGCGGCGGCTCCGGCTGGTCGGGCCACACGGCATCCAGCGGATTGGACTCCAGTGCCACGAGCTGACCGCCGGCGCGCTCCACCGATTGTTTCAGACGTTCGACGTTTGCCTGGGTGTGCAACCACGGGTCATAACCCAGCCGCGCTCCTTTGGGCAGATTAGCCTCGATCCAATTCGCCGGGCCGTCATTCATCAGGTCCAGCGTTTCGAACAGGCTCGTATCGGTTTGATTGCGGACCTGCAGCGTGTAGCGCCCATCGACAAAGACGGCCGCCTTTTCCATCAGCACCACGGCAAGTCCGGCAGAGCCCGTGAAACCCGTCAGCCAGGCCAGCCTTTCGGCCCGTTTTGGAACATATTCGCCCTGATGCTCATCGGCGCGGGGGATCAGGAATCCATCCACGCCGCGCGCGGCAAGTTCGGTCCGCAAACGGGCCAGCCGCGGCGCGCATTGGGAGGCATCGCTTTGTTCGTCGAAGGTTTGAAAGGGCATGTTCATGGGAGAAACCTAACCTTAGGGACGTTCGAGAACCAGCGCCGACCATGGCCCATCGCGATAGATGCGTCGCAGCACAAGGCCGTGTGGACGATAAAAGCTGAGCACCGCTTTTTCCTGGTCGCGCAACAATCCCGACAGTACGGCGGTGCCACCGCGCGCGAGCGCCGCCGAAAGGTCGGGCGCCAGCCTGCACAAAGGCCCCGCCAAAATATTGGCGCAAATGAGATCGAACGGCGCGGCGCTGCGGATGGCCGGATGGGTGAAGCCGTCGGCGACCGCGGCATGGACCAGCGGAGCGGACTCATTCGCGCGGGCGTTTTCCCGTGCCACCTCCACGGCAACCGCGTCGATGTCGGTGGCGAGCACGTGGCAGTGCCAGAGTTTCGTCGCGGCAATGGCGAGCACGCCCGTGCCGCAGCCCAAATCCAAGATCGCCCGCGGCCTGCGGTCGTTGCGCGCGATATCGGTCAGCGCGGTCAGACACAGCGCGGTGGTTTCATGATGGCCGGTTCCGAAGGCAAGCCCCGCCTCGATACGGATGGGAATGACACCGGGCGGAACCTCGCCCGCATCATGCGCGCCATAAACAAAGAAGCGCCCCGCGCGCACCGGCGGCAGGCCCTGCTGGCTCAGGCGAATCCAATCCTGGTCGGGCAGGGGGGCGACACTCACCTCATGCCCGGTGAGCCGGGACAGAAACCCGGCATCGGGAATAATGTCGTACAGCGCTTCGACGGCGCCTTGGGGGCTGAACGGGTCTTCGACGATCAGGACGGCCTGCGGCCGCGGCGGCGTCAGCTCGATCAGCGCTGCGATATCGGCGGCCACCTCCTTGGCGACGGCAGCCGAGGCTTTCCACAGGGGCGGGGAGCTGGTCATTTTGGGTGCCTTCTCCCCCTCCCCCCGTCAAACGGGGCTTTGGGCGTCAAAATGCCAGGGTTTCCGCGAAAAAAACGAAATTCCGGCCGCATGTTTTCGGTGCAATTGGGTGCAGTTACGGTGCAATAAGGGTGCATGAAACGTTGCGTTGCGATTGCGTGGGAGAACACGATCATCCCCGATGATGTTGGGTGGGCAGAAGCCTTTATGAAGCGGGTCATCGGCGCAAATTTTCCTCGCGCGAAGGAAGCACGCGCTTGACCAAAAAGGCAATCGTGACGCTCGCCATCGGCGCAGCCTATGCCGAACGCTTCGAGCGGTCTTGCCGGCGGAACTGGACGGCCTATTGCGAACGGCACGGTTTCGATCTTGTCGTGATCACCGAACCGCTGGACACGAGCGCCCGGGCGCGGCAGCGCAGCCCGGCCTGGCAGAAATGCTTGATCTTGGGCGCGAACGGGCTGGCCGATTATGAGCGCGTGGTCTGGGTGGATTCGGACATCGTTCTGAATCCGGCAGCCCCATCGGTTGTGGACGGCGTGCCGATCGAGCGCATCGGCGTCACCGATGAGCACACTTACCCCACGCCGGAGGCACGGCAGGCGATCCTGGGCGGGATCATTGCCGCGTCACCAGAAGCGCCGGGTTTGGGCGGCAAATCCTATTGGACGGGCTGGCGCGACGCGGGCGCCTGGCATGCCGCGTTGGGTTTGCCGGGCGGACAGCGCCATATCGTGCAGACCGGCGTGATGGTGATGTCGCCCAAGCATCATCGCGAAATGCTCGAGCACGTGTATCACGCCTATGAAGATGGCGGCTGCAATTACGAAATGCGGTTCCTGTCCCATGAGATTTTATCGCGCGATCTGCAGCACTGGCTCGATCCGCGATTCAATGCGCTGGTGTGGTGGCTGTTCTTGCAGGCCAACACCGGAAGCGGCCGCGTAACCACGCAGGCGGACATCCAGCGCTTCCTGACGGAGATTCATGCGCGCAATTATTTCCTGCACTTTGCCGGCTGCGCCCATTTGATGCCGCTGGTGGATTTTTAACGCAATGTCATGGCCGGCTCGACCGGTCATCCAGCAGGCGAGCGTCCGCGAGCCGAGAGAAAAACTGGATGCCCGCGGTTGCGGGCATGACAGCGGTGGATTTGTTTGACTCATCCACTTTTATAAACCGAGGGCGTCCAGGAGCGGCCGGAGCATATCCTCCGGAGGACGCGCCCGCCCAACCGAGTCGCGATAGATCGGCTTGCGCACCTGCGCCTGGCTGGCGGTCCGGACGGCGCGCGCCGTTTCATGAAAAGACAAACACGCATCGTCCCATTCCAGTCCGCAATGGGCGACGATTCGTCGTGCCTGATGTTCGACGTCATCCACAATGTCTTCGTATCGGACATCGAGCATGATGCCAGCCGGCAGAACGCTGCGCCAATGCGCCATGGCCTTTTCATAGCCACGGTAATAGCGGCCCAATTCTGCCAGATCGTAGGCGTAAGGCTGGCTGCTGCCCCGGAAAAGAATCGAGAAAATCGATAGGCACGTATCGATCGAATTGCGTTGCGTGTGGATGATGCGCGCGTTCGGCAGCGCCGCGTGGATAAGGCCCACATATCGGAAATTCCACGGGGTCTTGTCGCAGATGCGCTCCGAGGTTTCGCCTGCCTGCCGGCGCGCCGTTTCCAGATAGCGAGAACCCAGCCGGTGGAATTCGGCATCCGGCCATTGCGCGGCCTGCTCCACGATTGATCCCTTGTGCGCTGTGCTCTCGGCGATTTGCGCAAGCGCGCCAGAAAAATTCGAACGCTCGCCAATGGTGCGGATCTTGGGATGGCTGACGAGAATTTGCTCGATCAGGGTAGAACCGGAACGCGGCATTCCCAGGATGAACACCGGCTGCGATGAGGAATCGCCAATGTCGCGATGCCGCTGCATCCAGGCGGAATCGAGCGCGCGGGTGAGCGCGTCCAATTGGTCCAAGCTCGCGGCTTCGTCGTAGCGAAATGTGCGCCGCTTCAGCGCGCCGCCTTCGATTTGGCAACGAAAGCCGCGCGCGATGTCGCCACAATCGGAATAGGCTTTGCCCAGTGCAAAATGCAGATAGATCTGTTCGTCGATCGGCAGCGCAGCCTGTTTGCGCCGCAACGCTTCGAGCGCGGCAAGGTGCGGATCGCCGGCGCGCCATTTCCTGAGTTGGCCCAAATGGAAATAATAGCGCGCCTGAGCCGGTGCGAGTTCGATGGCCCGCAACTGCGCCGGCAGGGCCTCCTGATAACGCCCCAGCTCGGCCAAGGTCTGCGCCAGATTGTCGTGGGCTTCCGCGAATCCGGGATTAAGCGTTATCGCCCGCTTGGCGCGCTCCAGCGCTTCGTCATAGCGTTCCAGGCTGCGCAACACACTGGCAAGCAAAGTGTGCGCTTCGGCGGAATTGGGTTTCTGGCTGAGCGCCTTGCGCAACATGCGCGCCGCGTCATCGAAACGTTCGGCGGTCCAAAGCACCCCGGCCAAATTGTAAAGCGTGGCGAAGTTGGTGGGATCGCTTTTGAGAAGGGCGCGATAAAGTTTCTCCGCGCCTGCCAAATTGCCTTGATTTTGCAGCGCCAGCGCCTGTTTGAAGGCGATCTCCGGCGAAAGCCCCGGTTGTCTCGAATGCGTCCAGTCGCTCATGCCGACTGCTAACATGGGAGCGCGGTATGCGGAAGCCGGGCGCGGCTATGCCTTGCCGACGAAGCCGTCCATGACGCGCTTCGAGCCGGCCTTGTCGAAATCGACCAGCAGCTTGTTGCCTTCCACGGCCACCACCCGGCCATAACCGAATTTCTGATGGAACACGCGCTCGCCCACGGCATAGACCGACACTGCGGAATCGGCGGTCGCCACCACGCGCGCTTTGGCGTCAATCACCGATGAGCGGCTGCGTGCCCCTTCATGGGCGTTCGCGAATGGCGAGGCTGAACCGCGCTGCGCCTGGGCGCGCCGCCAGCCGGGACTGGAATAGGTGCTGTCGAACGCCTGTTGGCCATAGCCGGAATTGTTGTCGCGAAACCCGCCCGCGCCGTAATTGCCGTAGAAGCCTTCGCCGGCGACATTGTCGACATGGGCGGGCGGAAGCTCGCCGATGAAGCGCGACGGCAAGGCGCTTTGCCATTGGCCGTGCACGCGCCGGTTCGCGGCAAAGCTGACAAAGACGCGGTGTTTCGCCCGCGTGATTCCGACATAGGCGAGGCGCCGTTCCTCTTCGAGACCCGCCATGCCTTT
>DATARE010000288.1:0-3862 GCA_036264295.1 Micropepsaceae bacterium
GGCCGCGGCTGGGAGGAAATGTCGGCGCCTATCGCGGAAAGCAAAGCCGACAGCGCGGGACGGATCGAATTTGCCATGAAGACGCCCGACCAGCTTGGCGGCACCCATGGCCTCTGGATCGATACCGGCAAAGGCGCCAAGAAGATCGGAACCCACGTCATCATACCCAGCGCTCTGGCGCTTGATGTGACCAAAGGCCCGGTGGGCACCAAATTCAAGATTCACATCAAGGGTTGGGGCTGGACGGAAACCGCCAACATCACCCATGTCGTCTATGACAACGCCTATAATGGGTATGCTTGCGCCTTCAACAGCCAGGGCGACATGGAGATTATTTTGCCGGCGACGGGCGCACCGGGCTGGCATTTCATCGATCTCTATCCCGGCATCTACAAGGGCGCCGAGCAGGACCCGAACCTCAACAATTTCCGGATTCCGCAGCTCACCTATGCGGCCGATCACCCCAATGAGGATCTGCCGGCCTTTCACTTCGCCTTCGAAGTCACGGCCGATGGAACGCTGAAACAGGCCGCCGCGCGCTGAAGGCCCGCGAATGGCAGACCGCTGGTTTGCCCAAACACAGTCGATACAGGACACGAAGAGGCGATGACCCGAGAATTGGATCGGCGTCTTGCGTTTGCACACGATCTTGCCGACGCAGCAGGCAATGTGATCCGCCCCTATTTCCGTAAGCGCATCGCTGTGACCGACAAAGGCGGCGCGGGCTTCTATGACCCGGTCACCGAAGCCGATCGCGGTGCCGAAGACATCATGCGCCGGATGATCGGCGAAAATTTTCCCCAAGATGCGATTCTCGGCGAGGAATTTGGCAGCACCGCCGGAACCAGCGGCTATCGCTGGGTGCTCGATCCGGTGGATGGAACGCGCGCCTTCATCGCCGGCCAGCCATTATGGGGGACGCTGATCGGATTGGAGCATGAGGGCGCGCCGGTGCTCGGGGTGTTGGATCAGCCTTTCCTGCGGGAACGTTTCACCGGCGCAGGCGGCCGCGCGGAATTGCGCAACAGCGATGGCACGGCCCCGCTGACGACGCGCCCCTGTGGCGGGCTTTCCGAAGCGCTGATCTGCACCACCCATCCGATGACGCATTTCACCCCGCATGAGCGGGAGCAGTTCTGGCGGGTGGAAAGCGCCTGCCGCCTGTCGCGCTATGGCGGGGATTGTTACGCCTATGGGCTGCTTGCGATGGGCTTTGTCGATCTTGTGGTCGAGACCGGTTTGAAGCGCTGGGACATCGTCGCCATCGTCCCGATCATCGAAGGTGCAGGCGGTATCGTCACCGATTGGAAGGGCGATCCCATGGGGCAGGGCGGTGCGATCATCGCGGCGGGCGATGCGCGCGTGCACGCGCAAGCCCTGGCGCTATTGCGGGCCTAATTTTTCATCGACGAAGGCATCGAATTCCCGCCAGAAGCGCGCCCGGATGGAATCCTTTTCCATCAGGATTTCGTGCATCGCATCGTCGATCTCGACATAGCGGACATTGGGAAGATTCTTCACGAAGTCGCGGATCGCTTCGATGCGCACCACGCGGTCGCGGCCTGCGCCGAACACCAGAACCGGTGTCGTGATCTCTTCGGCAAAGCTTTTGCGCCGCAACCGCCCCATCGAAGCGAAGGCCGCGCTTAGCCAGCCAAAGGTCGGCCCGAATATGCGCAAAAAAGGCTGCGCCTTGATCAAAGCCTGGGTGCGCTCGAAACGGCTGCGATCAGATGTGACGGCATTGTCTTCGAATTTCAGCTCCAGCGGATCGCGTTCTTCAACGCCGAAAATCAAACGGGTGGAGGGTTTGCGAAGATTGAACACGCTTGCGATCAGGCGCGTAAGTGCGGGCGAATATTTGCCGGTGTTGATATCCAGCATGGGCGCGAGCGCAACGGCGCAGCGAAACCGCCTTTTATGATCGTGCAGATAGCGCAACAAAATATGCGCTCCCATGGAATGGCCGAGTGCGATGACCGGCAAGGGCTCTGGCCGGGCGCGCTGAATGGGTTCGATCACTTGCAGCATCACCGAGGCGAGATCGAAAATATATTCCTCGAAATTCGCCACATGGCCGGCGCGATTGCCATAGACGCGCCGTTCGGACGCGCCTTGTCCGCGCCAATCGAAGCTTACCACTTCGAAGCCGCGCGCGCGCAGTTCGTCGGCCACTTCCTGATATTTTTCGAGGAATTCGGTGTGCCCGTTCAGCACCAGACAGATGGCGCGTTTGGTTGCGCCTTCCGGCAGTTCCCAGAGGCCGGCGCGCAGATGGCGTTTGTCCGGCGTCATCACAGTGAGCGCGCGAAAAGGTGTCACGAAGGGATCCGAAGTTGAGAGCGGGAAAGAACGCGTGAGAAATATGTCACCGATATGACCATTTGCCGAGGCAGGTCTCAACCGGTCCCGCTTGCCCGCGCGCGACCTTTCGCGGGGACCGAACCCGTCTGCCATTGGCCCCCTAAGGGCTATGGCGGAACATTTCCGGGAAATAGTTCCACGGAAGTGCCGGAAAAATTATCGCCAGGCACCTTCGCCTAAACCGCAGCCAGGCGTTTCCTCAACAGAGGCAAGGAACAGCGGGTTTTCATGGCTTCGATAGATTTCCAGGGCGCAGCAGGCCCAAGAAAGGATCGCCTGGGGGTCTCCTGCTTTCTCCTGCATCTGACGGTTGGCGCCTTTGTGCTGGCCGGCTGGCTCATTTCCTCGTTCGACATGCTCATGGCCTATTTGTTGCTGTTGCCGGCGATGGCGACGCAATGGGCTGTCAACCGCCGCAGCTGCATCATCAACAACCTCGAATCCTGGATCCGTACGGGACACTGGCACGATCCGCACAATTGCGAGGAAGGCGGTTTCCTGCTGATGATTTCCGATTGGCTGTTCGCCATCCGCCCCAGTCCGACCGCGATCGACCGGTTCTCCTATGGGGTGGTCTTTTTTCTCTGGCTGCTCGCCTTGGGCCACGTCTCATGGTTGGCCTTGGCATAGGCTGCGGCAAAAGCGGCACCGCGCCCAAATTTCGTCATAACTGCCAAAGCGGACTCCTCGGCTCATGCGTTTTAAACGCGAATGATCGGGGCGTAGAGGGTTTTACGATGACGCGGGCGGCAATGGCGGCCCTTTCCGAGCGCGGAGGACTCGGACGGCATATAGATTGGCTGCGTGTTCTGCTTTTTGCGGTTCATCTCGGAATCATCGCCTATGTTGGTCTGGGCTGGATGATCGCGTCTCGCGGTGCGCTGCTCTTTTATGCCTTGTTTTTGCCTGGGATCATCCTGCAATGGATCCTCAATGGCGGCGTATCGCTCGTCAGCAATATCGAGAACCTCGCCCGAACCGGCTGCTGGAGCGATGCCCGCAACAACCTGGAGGGTGGCTTCTTCAAAACGATGCTGCAAGGCGTGGGCGTGCATGCGACCCAGGCCCAGATCACGACCGCGTTATGTTTTCTGATGCTGATTTTCTGGATTGCCGCGGTCTGCCACATGATGCTGGTCGTCACCCCGTCGGCTTGACGCGTTTTTCGCCCTTGAAGGGCAAAACCCCGCTTCCTACCTAAAGCGTGTCGGAAGGCCTGAGGCTTCCGTCGCCTGCAAAGGGCGCGGCTCCCCGGAGCGCGCTCAAGGCTCAACACATCGCTCACAGGAGGAATGTGACATGCGCAGTTTTGATCTTACCCCGCTCTTTCGTTCGACCATCGGCTTTGACCGTTTGGCCGACATGCTCGACTCGGCATCCCAATTCGACACGGGCGTATCCTATCCGCCCTACAATATCGAGCGCACGGATGAGAACCATTACCGGATCTCTCTCGCCGTCGCCGGCTTTGCCGAAAAGGACATGACCGTCGAAGTCA
>DATARE010000312.1:0-6060 GCA_036264295.1 Micropepsaceae bacterium
TGGGTCAACCTGTCTGGAAACGTTTCGGGCAACTTCAGCGACGGACGCTGCGTTATCTCAATGGATTGAATCGTTGAGAGAACATCATGGAAATTGCCTCCGAAATTGCCTTTCACAATATGCAGCCGTCACAAGCGATCAAAAGCGAAATCCTGAAGCGCATTGCCAAGCTCGAGAAATTCTATGGCCGTCTGGTCTCCTGCCGAGTTTCCATAGAGGCGCGCACCAAACAACACCGCACCGGAAACATATACGAGGTCCACATCGAGATGCTGACTCCCGGTGGCCGCCTGGTCGTCAGCCGCGAACCTCATCACGTGAAGCAGCGCCGCGCCCATAGCAATGTGCGCACCTCCATCGTCGAGGCCTTTGAGGCCGCAGAAGCCCAGCTTCGGTCGTTCAGCAAAAAAAGAAACGACGGCGCGAAGACCAGGCCGGCAATGCCAGTCAGCGCGTAACCTGGGAAAAGGAATGGAGCTTTTGTACCCCGAGGTTTTCAGGCGAATCGCCGAAACCAAATCCAATCCGGCGCGTTCGTTGTGCCCACAACTGGCCTTTGGCGCGTCAATTATGCGGTTAAAGCAACATGCAGGTCTTTCATTCGTTCGGCGAGACATCCCCTCATCGGGGTGAAGATTTTAGGGATCGCATGGGCGCTGGCCGAAAGCTCGCAAGTGCGCTCATCCATCTTAAGTCCGAGCATCCGGTGGTTCTGGCGTTGCCGCGCGGGGGCGTGCCAGTGGGATTTGAAGTGGCCAAAGCGCTTCAGGCGCCGCTCGATATCGTCCTTGTGCGGAAGATTGGTGTCCCAGGGCAGCCCGAGCTTGCCTTGGGCGCGGTCGTCGATGGACCCCATCCTCACCTCGTGGTTAATGAGGAATTGGCCGAGCTCGTCCATCCTGGGCGTCGCTACATCGAAGCCGAGGAAAAGCGCCAGCTTGCCGAAATCGAACGGCTACGTCATTTGTACCGGCCGGGGCGTCCCGCGATCGAGCTTGGCCACCGAACCATTATCGTTGTGGACGATGGTATCGCTACGGGGGCAACGATGAAGGCTGTCTTGAAAGCACTGCGTGACTTGAAACCCAAACACGTGGCGCTTGCCGTGCCCGTTGCCGCGTCCGACTCGCTCCGGGATCTCGCTCCCTTGGCAGAGGAAACGGTTTGCCTGATGACGCCCGAGCCGTTCTACTCCGTCGGCGCCTTCTATCATCGTTTCGAACAAACGACGGATGAAGAGGTGATCGATCTCCTCTCGCGCGCCACGAAATATCCCGGCAATCCGGCGCCGCATTAAACGGCGCGGTTACTTGCTTGCGTGTACGACGGCAATTAGCTGCATGTCGAACATCAGCGCCAAACCCCACAAATCGGAGGTGTCGCTGCGCGTCTCGCCATAGGCGAGCTTTGGCGGTACGAGCAGCTCCCACTCATCGCCTTCCTTCATCATCGACAGGGCTTCCTGCCAACCCGGGATCAGTTTCCGGACCGGCAGGTTGCGGGTTTCACCGGGCTTTGTCTGGTCAAAGACATAGCCGTCCACCCGCGTTCCTCTGTAGGAAACCGTCACGGTGTCGTCGAGGGTCGGCGTTTGGCCGGTGCCGGCTTTGATGACGCGATATTGGAGCCCATCCGGCAGTACGATGACGCCGGGCTTTTTGGCGTTGGTAGCAATCAATTCACGGTTCGCCTCCGGACTGATGTCTCCGGCAAACGCTTGTCCAGCGAAGGCGCATGCCCACAACGCAACCACAATCGTCCGTATATGCATCATCGTTCCTTGCATCAGAAGCGCGTTACGACGCCTTCGGCGAGACCACGAGCTTCCACGCCCGCTCGTCCGTTAAATATTTGCGCGCCACGCGTTGCACATCGGCAGGTGTGACCGTTTCCAGACCGGGGCGAGCATCCCGTATCAATTTCAGCCGCCGCTCGTCATTTTGTGCCCCGGACAGGGAGCCCAGCCAGTAATTGTTGGTCTCCGTTGCTTTCTCCAGCGCATCCAATTCCGGCTTGCGCGCCCGTTCGAATTCATCCGCGCTCGGCTCATGCTCGCGCAGATCGGCCGTCACCTGCTTCACCGTGTCGAAAAAGAGCTGTGTTTTTTCAGGAGGAATCTCCGCATAAGCGGCGATGTAGCCATAACCTGGGAAAATGCGCGAAGCATTCGCGGTCGCCGAGGGCGAATAGGTCGCGCCGAATTTGATGCGCAATTGTTCCATCAGCCGAAATTGCAGGATGTCCGTTACGACCCGCCGCGCCGCGCTTTCCGAATCGGCGAAGACGTCCGTGGTCTGCCAGGCGATCGCAGCAACGCCCTGATCCGCGCGCCCTGCATGGTGCAGCACGATAGGCTCCGGCGTAGGTGCGGGGAATTTCACATCGCCCGCTACTGGGGGCGTCATCGGCTGACCCGAGCGCCCCGGCAGGGCGCCAAAAGTCGTGGCAACCGCCTTGGTAGCCTGCTCGATGGTGACATCGCCCACCATTGTCACTTCGATAGGGCCATTGGCGAGCGCCGGCGCGATGATTGCCTTCACCTGGTCCAGCTTTGCAGACTTCACATCCTGCAAAGTCGGATAGGCCCAACGTGCGTCGCCGGGATGCAGAAGCTCGGCGAACTTCGCCCCGAATAACGACATTGGGGTCGCGTCGAGCTTTGTGAGATTGTCGCTGAGCGAACTTAGTCCCTGTTGAAATGGCTCCGGCCGCCATCCCGGTTTGGTGATATAGGCCGCAAGCACCTGCAACTCGGTGTCGAGATCGGCGGGCCGGGTCGCGCCCGAAAGCGCAAACGCATCATCGTCCACGCCGAAGCCGACGCTGGTGATTTTGCCCGACAGGGTGCGCCGCAAATCGAGATAGCTCAGCGCTTCCAGGCCGCCCGAAAGATATGCACCCGTGTCGATAACCACACGGTCCTTGGGGAAGGCGAGATCGCCGCCGGCGATATTGACGCTGATGAGAATCTGATCGGCGCGATATTTGGTGGGCTTCACCGTCAACCTCACGCCATTGGCGAAGCGGATGAAGGTGGCATCGAGATCGTCAACATGGTGGGTCTCCACCACGCGTCCCGCTGTGCCGAAACTCGTGTAGGGCCAGACGGCAAGCTGCAGTTGCGCTGCATTTTCGATGGGGGCGGCTTCGGCTTTATCGAAGACCGAAGCCAGCGCGGCCTCCCCATTTTCCACCGGCTTGGGGCTGGACAGCGTCAACAATGGTCCGTTGCCGGTGAAGACAGTGCGAAGGGCGGCGTTGACCTGATCGACCGTCAGCGTTTTCACATCGTCCTGCAGAAGCGCGAGATCGGTGGCGTCGCTGGTGAATACCGCGTCGCGATCGACGGTGGCGACAATCCCGCTGGCGATGCCACGCGAAGTCTGTGTGGAGGCACCTGCGACCGCAGCCTGGGCACCCGCCAGAGCCGAAGCGATCTGACGGTCGAGCTCTTGCTTGGTCACCCCTTGCGCCACGACCTGCCGGCGGATTTTTTCGGCCTCTTCCAAAGCGCGCTGCCACTTGTCGCCCGTATAGCTCACGCGCAAAGACGTAATTTTGGCAGAACGCGCGGTGTTTCCCCGTGAAGCACCGGCGGCCAGGAAAGGCGCATCAGGGCTCTGCGCGACTTGCGCCAGCCGCTGATTCAGAATGGCAAAGCCTATCGCTTCGATGCGATTGCGGTGACGGCGCGCCTTTGAATCGGGCGTGTTGTCATAGGGCGCCACCCAGGACACGGAAACCGATTGCGGTGCGTCGGTTTCGGTGAAAACCATGGCCTCCTGGCCGCGCGCGACCGGCGCCCCAAGGTCGGGGTCGCCGCGGCCCGCGCCGGGCTGCTGCCAGTCCGAGAAGCGGGTTTTGATCTCCTTTTCCATGGCATCGGGATCGATATCGCCCACGATGACCAGCGTCGCGCGCTCCGGCCGGTAATAGGCGTGATAGAAATCGGCAACTTGCGAAACCGGTGCGTTCTTAATGATCTCAACCTTGCCGATGGGGTTCCGTTCGGGCGCAAGCTGCCCTTTCAGCAGAAACTTGTTTTGCTCTTCAAAGGCGCGCATGCCCGGACTGTCGCGCAGCCGCTCCTCGGACAAAACGGGCCCGCGTTCTGCATCGAAGGCGTCGGGCTTCAGATTCAATTCGGTGGCGATGTCACGCAGCAGCATGAATGCCGTGTCGAGCGTGGCGGGATCGGATTTGGGAACATCGAATTGATAAATGGTTTCGGTTTGCCCGGTGCTGGCATTGGCGTCGGCACCGACGCGCAAACCGAGCCGCTGTACAGTCTGGAATACATCGCCTTCGGGAACATGGGTCGAGCCCCGGAACGCCATGTGCTCCAGGAAATGGGCAAGCCCACGCTGGGCGTCGGCTTCCATCAGCGAGCCAGCACCGATGCGCAGACGGAACGAAACTTCGCCTTTTGGCGTCTCGTTATGCTGGATTGCGTAGCGCATGCCGTTCGGCAGCGCGCCAAAGCGGATAGCCGGGTCAGCGGGGAGATCGCTTTTGGTCTGTTGCCAGACCGGCGCGGGCGCATCCGCCGCCGTGGCGAGCCGCGCAGGCCCGGAAAGGAAACCAAGCAGAAGGGCAGCAAGCGCCACCCGCGACAGAAATCCCATCGAACGCATCAGGTCTCACCATGTTGGAAGCCGGAAATATAAAGGTTCCAGCCGTGTACCGCCATTCACACGCGTGAGATTGCGCCGTTTTTTGGCCTCCGCGGCCCAGATGAAGCTATGGAATCGTCTTAGTGCTTTGAAATTTATGGGAAAATCGGCAGGCTTTGCTTGAGAGACCTCTTTCCCAAAGTGATGGTTCCATCCGATCAAGGCGCGAATTGCCAAGTCAATCGAGGTGCGCGGCTCTTTCGCCCCAGAAAAGCGTGCATCATTGCAATGCGGCCCGAATCGCGAATTGGTGGGCAGAATCTTCAAGGAGTGCATACGCCAATGGCAGATGCCCGCGATCTTCCCAGCCGTATTGCGCGCGCCTGCCGCGTGCTCGGTAAGATGGAGCTGACCCGGGCGCTACGCGGTCATATCAGCGCACGCATTCCGGGTACGGATCGTATTTTTATTCGCGCGCGTGGGCCGGCGGAATCGGGCGTCCGCTACACGACCGAAGGGGAAATCGTGGAAATCGGCCTGGACGGAAAACCGGTCGCCGGCATGCTCAAAGGCTTGCGGACGCCGAGTGAAGTTTACATCCACACCGAAATTTATCGTGACCGGCCCGAGGTCAACGCGGTGCTGCATTTGCACCCTCCGACGCTGGTGCTGTTCACCGTTTGCAATGTGCCGCTGCTACCGATCTATGGCGCTTACGATCCTCAAGGGTTGGGAATTGCGCTCGAGCAGCCGCCGATATTCGACAGCAGTGTCCTGATCAACACGCCGGAATTGGGTCGCGAATTGTCGGCCACAATCGGCACCAAGCGGGCCTGCCTGATGCGCGGGCACGGCATCACCACCGCTGCCGATTCGGTCGAAGAAGCGGCAGTTATAGCGTTATCGCTGAATGAGCTTGCGACGATGAACTACCAGGCGCGGCTGCTGGGGACACCGCGGCCGATTTCCGACGCGGATGCGACTGCTCTTGCGCCGGCGATCGACCGCCTTGGCGTGCGCGGACCGCGGCCGGGCGAACCGGGCGAAACCGTCGTCACGGAATGGCGCTATTATTGCCGGCTGACGGGTGAGGATTGACGGGCGCGGAGAGCAAAATATCGCGGCTTTCGCGGGCAGATTGGACAATGGCCAGGCAGATTTCGAGATTGGCTTTTCCCCATTCCCCATTCGGAAAGACGTCGCGGCCTTCGGCGAGTGCATCGCGCAGCTCGATCAGTTCGGCGGCGCGGCC
This sequence comes from Micropepsaceae bacterium, assembly GCA_036264295.1. Lineage (GTDB taxonomy): Bacteria > Pseudomonadota > Alphaproteobacteria > Micropepsales > Micropepsaceae > CAIYRG01. Next base: position 5,866 of record DATARE010000312.1, read on the forward strand.
CGGGTTGCCGGGAACGGCGATCTCTTCCCGTCCCTGATCCGTATAGAGATAAAGGCCGCCTGGCGATTGGCGCATGACGCCGTTCTCGCAGGAAACGATGGTGAGCCCGACAAACGGCATGGCATCTCCCGTTTTGGCCTCGCGCATCATGGTTTCGCGATATTTCTCACCCGGTTCCAAGAGGCTCTGCCTTAT
>DATARE010000326.1:0-6542 GCA_036264295.1 Micropepsaceae bacterium
CTCTCTTTGCAGATACCCGCACGAAACTATGTCCTCAGCCTGGAGCATCAGCTTCCCATGGCATTGAACGGAATCATTTCGAGCGGTCTGACGGCGATTCAGACCAACAGCTCCGCCATGCGGGTGGTCTCGGACAATATCGCCAACGTCAACACACCGGGTTATGTCCGCCGTGTGGCGCAGCAGCAGACCCTGGCGCCGGGCGGCGTCCTGTCGGGTGTGGAACTTTCCCAGGTGCAGCGCGCGGTCAATTCGTATCTGGACCGGGAAGTGTTGAGTGCAAGCGGCAATGCTGCGAGCTACGATGTGCAATCTTCCATCATGGACCAGTTCAATGCGGCGCTGGGTGCGCCAGGCGACGGCAATTCCGTCGGCTCGCGGCTGGATGCCATTTATGCGTCGCTCGGTCAGGCGTCGCTCGATCCGAGTTCGCTCACCATGCGGCTGGGCGCGCTCGGCCAATTCGATTCGCTTGCGCAATCGATCTCCGGCCTGGCCGGTTCGATCTCCGATTTGCGCAACAGCACCGATCAGCAGGTTGCCGCGTCCGTTTCGCAGGCCAATTCGCTCATTCAGCAGATCGTTCAGCTCAATCCTCAAATTCAACATGCCGTCGTCTCCGGCGATACCGCGAGCGGACTCTTGGACCAGCGCGATACGTTGGTGCAGCAGCTTTCGACGCTTGTCGGCATCCAGACGACCACCCAAGCCGATGGGCGGATGTTCATCGCGACCTCCGATGGCGTGCAGCTCGTTGGCGACAATTATTCCCAGCTCACCTATCAGCCGAGTTTCGGCTCGACCTTCAGTCCGATATCGGTTCAGACGATAAGCGCTTCGTCGGGACAGCCGATCGGAACGTCGCAAACCTTCGACTCGCATATTCAAACGGGGCAGTTGCGCGGCCTGCTGGACATGCGCGACGGGACGCTTGTTGATATTGGAACAGAACTGGGCTCGCTCGCGCAAACGGTGCAGCAGGCGTTCAACAAGGTCCACAATGCGAATGCGGCGGTGCCGCCGCCCACCACATTGGATGGACGCCAGACCGGGCTTCTTTCCACCGACTCGCTGAATTTCACCGGCGCCACAACGATCGGCATCACCGATTCCAACGGCACCCTGCTGCACAAGATCGCGGTGAATTTCAGTGGCGGAACGCTGAGCGTGGACGGCGGGCCTTCCACGGCCATTGGCGGGACGATCGGAAGCTTTACCACCGCCCTGAACACCGCGCTTGGCGCCAATGGTTCGGCGAATTTCACCGATGGCGTCCTGACCGTATCGGCCACCGGCAGCAATGGGGTGGTGATCTCCGACGACGCGGCCACGCCGAGTTCGCGCGCCGGCACCGGGTTTTCCCAATTCTTCGGGCTCAACGATCTCTATCAGAGCAGCGGCAATTCCATTTTGACGACTGGCCTGACCGCCGCGGACGCCAGCGGCCTGGCGCCCGGCGGCAGCATTTCGCTGCTGCTGAAAGGACCGCAGGGCCAGCGCGTCGGAGAAACCACGGTTCCGGTCACCGGAACCACCATCGGGTCGATGATCACCGCATTGAACGGCGCCTTCACCGGCAAGGCGACATTCGCGCTCGACGCCAACGGCCAATTGCAGGTGACTCCCGCCCCCGGGTACAGCGGCTACGATCTGGAAATCACGCAGGATACGACGCAGCGCGGAACCACCGGCGAAAGCTTCAGCTCGCTTTTTGGCCTAGGTATCAGCCAGCAAATGGCGGAGGCACAAAATTTCAGCCTCACCCCTGATCTGGCCGGTGCGCCGCAACGTCTTGCCTTCGCCAAGCCGACGCTGGATTCCACCACCGCCCTCGCAAGCGCGGTGGTGACGCCCGGCGACAATCGCGGGCTGCTCGCGCTTCAGGATTTGATCAACCAGACGCAGTCCTTCGCCGCAGCGGGCTCTTTGCCGGCGCGCAATGTGAAGATCGGCGATTACACGTCGGCGTTTTATCAGGACGTGGCCAGCCGCAGCACGGCCATCGATTCGTCCAAAACATCCCAGGACACGCGCCTGACGCTCGCGCAACAAAGTCAAAGCCAGAAAGAAGGCGTCAATCTCGACGAAGAATTATCCAAGATGATGACTTTGCAACAGGCATACAATGCAGGAGCACGTCTGCTTCAAGTCGCCCAGCAGCTTTATGACCAGCTGCTGCAAGCCGTAGGAGTCTGATCATGTCCATCGATCGTATCGGAACCGCCGCCAACGCCCAGCTGATGCTGTCGCAAATCCAGAAATCGGAAGTCACGCTCAACAAAGACAACGAACAGGTTGTCACCGGCAAGGTCGCGGACACCTATTCAGGCTATGGCGACAAGGTGGCCGTCATGGAGGCGGCCCGGTCCGCCTCGGCGCACGCCGATGCCAACGTGGCCGCCGCACAGCAAGCCTCGTCGCGCCTGGATTTGCAGGACACCCAATTGACGCAGCTCGGCCAGCTGGCCGATCAGGTGCGCCAAGCCTTGACCAAAGCGTCCGCCGATCAGGATGCGACATCGCTGATGAGTCAGATGCAGGGCTTCTTCAGCCAGGCGACGGATATCCTCAATGCCAAGGACGCAAACGGCTATATTTTCGCGGGCGACAACAATCAGGTGCCGCCGGTGTCGATTTCGAATCTCAGCGACCTCGCCGCGCTGGGCTCGCCATCCGCCGCGTTCAACAACGGATCGCTGAAGGCCACCATGCGCGTCGGTGATAATCAGACAGTGCAGGTGGGTGTGTTGGCGTCCGATGCCGGAACGCAGTTGTTTTCGCTGTTCCAGCAGATCGCGCAATTCGACGCCGGAAACACCTTCGACACCAAGACCAATGCGGCCCAGCAGAGCTTCCTGGAATCCACCGTTCAGACGGCTGCCAATGTCAGCGACGGCGTAAACCAGCAGACCGCGACCAACGGCATCAATTACCAGATGGTGCAAAATACCGTGACGCGGCTGCAAGCCACGTCAGGCGTTTATAAAGGTTTCGTTTCGAACATCGAGGATGTGGACATCACGACGGCTTTATCGAAGCTGAACCAGGACCAGATTTCGCTGCAGGCATCGTTCCAGCTGACCTCGCAGCTGAACAAGATGTCCCTGCTCGATTTCATGCAATAGTTGCGCTGGCGAATACCGTCCTCCATTCAACGAAACGCGTTTTTCACTTCCTGGATGCCGCGCGTCATCAACTGGCTCGCACGCTCTTGCGGGATAAAGCCTTCGTAAACGCCATAGGCAACCATCATGGGAATGCCGGCGCTTTCCATTCCTTTGGTTCCGATTAGAAAGTGGCAATTGTTGATCTTGCAGTAATCCGCCACCGTAGCCCGTGCGAGCAGAAATTTCGATTCCAGCGGTGGCCCCAGGCGTTTCTCGTGGCTTCCCCGCGCTTGGTTGACGCCCGAGTCAATTGCAGCAACACGTACAAAAGCTAATTTATTGCGCGCTGCTTCGCGCGAATAGATGTGATCGATATTTAGGCCACTCAATTCTCTTTCGCTGTAATCATAATTATACAAGCAGCGGAGCATCGCCCCGAATGCGCGGGCGTAGCCCGAAAAATTCGGATCGACCCAAACTTCGCCTTCTCCCTTTCCATCGAAATACGCGATTGCATCGCTGGCGTTGAAGCGCGGAAGCTCTTCCAAACTCCCCCCTTCGCGTTTTGCTCGGTCTTTTAATGCCTGGAAATTCTGCGCACCGGTCCACAGCCGATTGCCCTGACTATCGAAATATTGCTTCTTCATCGCGTCGTTTTGGTGCGCGATGATCTGACGCAAGGTTTCGTGATCTGTAAACCGACTCATCCCGCGCCCCATCGCAAAAGTGGCGTCAGCAGCTGTTGTCAGAACGAAATTGCTTATTTCAATAGTTCTCCACCTCAGCTTACACACCGCAGGGAACAAAGAACATTGATCGATTGTGTTACCGCCGGTGGGCTCGGGTTCGGCTGAGGACCGACAGCCATAGGCTTGGACGGCCAAACAGCCAGATGGCCGCGGCGACCGCCCATAAAGAAGTTCGCCGAGATTGGGGTGCATGACGGGGACTTTATCCCACCGGCCTTGCGCGCGCGCGGGTCCTGCTATAGTTGCGCCGCCATGACCGATGCCCTCAACAGCCTTGGATTTGCCAAGCCGCCCGCGCAGACCCGCGTGGTGGCCGCCATGTCGGGCGGGGTGGATTCCTCCGTTGTCGCAGGGCTCTTGGCCCGCGAAGGCTATGAGGTGGTTGGCGTGACGCTGCAGCTTTACGATCACGGCGCGGCGGTGAAGAAAAAGGGTGCCTGTTGCGCGGGGCAGGACATTCACGATGCCAAGCGCGTGGCGGAGCGGCTTGGCATTTCGCATTATGTGCTCGATTACGAGGAGCGCTTCCGCCGCCAGGTTATGCAGGATTTTGCCGATTCCTACGCCCGGGGTGAGACGCCCATTCCGTGCGTGCGCTGCAATGAGCGGGTGAAATTCGGCGATCTTCTGAATCTCGCGCGCGAGCTTGGGGCCGATGCCCTCGCCACGGGCCATTATGTCCGCCGCGTCGCCGGCCGAAGCGGGCCGGAGCTGCACAGCGCCAGTGACGCCACGCGCGATCAAAGCTATTTCCTGTTCGCGACGACAGGCCCCCAATTGGAAATGCTGCGCTTTCCCTTGGGCGATATGCCCAAGGCTCGCGTGCGTGAGATCGCCGATGAGCTTGGGCTATTGGTCGCCGCCAAGCCGGATTCGCAGGATATCTGTTTCGTGCCGCAGGGACGTTACAGCGATGTGGTGGCGCGCCTGCGTCCCGGCGCCGCCGAGCCCGGCGAAATCGTTGATGTCGAAGGGCGCGTGCTCGGCAGCCATGCGGGCATCATCCATTTCACGGTCGGTCAGCGCAAAGGCCTGGGGCTCTCCGGCAACGAGGAGCCGCTGTTCGTGGTGCGTCTCGATGCCGCGTCGCGCCGGGTGGTGGTCGGCCCCCGCGAGGCGCTCCGTATACGGATCGTTACCCTGGCGCATGTCAATTGGCTGGCCGATTTCGCCGGAGGCCCTGTCTCCTGCTTGGTGAAATTGCGCTCGACAGCGGCACTGCGGCCGGCGCGGGTGACGCCCTGCAAGGATGGTGGCGCCGAGGTCGAGCTGGCGGGTGGCGAGGATGCGGTGGCGCCCGGCCAAGCCTGCGTGTTTTATGAGGAAAATGGCACGCGCGTGCTGGGCGGCGGCTGGATTGTGCGCACCCAACCCGGTTCAACCGGGCAAAGCGGGCGGAATGTCGCCGATGTCGCGCTTGCCGGGGCGTGATGGCCCTCCCAAAGCTTGACAGGCCTTTTGCCCGCCCCTTACATCGCGCCCGCTTGTGGCAGCGTAGCTCAGTGGTAGAGCAGGGGAATCATAATCCCTTGGTCGGGGGTTCAAATCCCTCCGCTGCTACCAAGAAAAACCAATAATTGTCAAATATTTAGAGCAGAAACACGGCGCTAATTCGGTGCTGTGCTTTAGCTTAATGGGACACTGGCGGGACAGCTTCAAAGGGCCCCGATCAAGCAGGTCTCGTATCCTAAGGGCATTATTTCGCACAGCTATTGTCCCTTAGGTGCCCCGTACGGCGGGTATTTTCTAAATAATTCAGAATAAACAGCATGTTAATGAATTATACAAAGGGAATTCAAATCCCTTGTTGTGATTATGGCTGCATTGTTCTAGCGTGTGCTTGGGCGTTTTGGACACGGCCGGGGGCACTCATGGCAACAATTGAAAAGCGGCTTGGTGATGACGGGTTGCTTTCCTATCGCGCGAAGGTCCGCCTGAAAGGCCATGCGACGGAGTCCGCAACTTTTGAGAAGATCACCGACGCCCGCAATTGGGCTAAGCGGATCGAAGCGGACATAAAGGCGGGTCGGCACTTCGGGGTGAGCAAACGTCACACCCTCGCTGAGTTGTTGGATAGCTACGAAGCCGCCGCGCTATCGAGTTTGAAGTCCGCCAAGACAATGAAGCGCAGGCTGGGTGTATGGCGCACCCTTCACGGCGAGACGCTGCTGTCTAACCTCACGCCAGACGTCATCGCCAAGGCCCGTGACAAGCTCCTGCAGACCCCAAAGCGTTGGGGCGGTAAAGCAAGGACGGCCGCTGACGTAAACCGCACCCTTGCCGCACTGTCGAGCGCCTGTACCCATGCCGTGAAGGAATTGGGCTGGCTAGAACGCAACCCGCTAGAAAAGGTGACCAAGGGGCCCGAGAGCAAAGGTCGGGTCCGGTTCCTTTCGGACGATGAATTGCCGCGCTTTCTTAAAGCCTGTCGTGAGAGCGCCAACGAAAGCCTCTATTTGGCCGTGGTGCTGTCGCTCACAACCGGCGGTCGGCAATCCGAAATAATGGGATTGCGTTGGAGCCAGATAAGTTTGAAGGCACGTACCGCGATGTTGGGCGATACCAAGAATGGCGATGCGAGGGCTTTGCCTCTGTCCAAAGACATTTGCGAACTACTTGAAGAACGCCGAAAAGTCAGAAGTTTGATCGACGACCGTGTATTTCCACCAAACCAAGGCATTAAAGC
>DATARE010000346.1:0-18649 GCA_036264295.1 Micropepsaceae bacterium
TTATAGCGGCGCCTGCGTTTGGACAGCGAGCACCGGGTAGCGCTGCCAGACCAGACCTCTCTGGGATCTGGGCCCATCCCTGGATTCCTGGTTTTGAGGCGCTTGCGTCAGGCCCGACGGCACTGGTCAATCTCGCGCGCACGAAGGACGGCGTCAGCATCCAGACCCAACTCGTCGGAGACTACAAAAATCCCATTCTCAAGCCCGAAGCGGCCGAAACGGTGCGGAAAATGGGCGAGCAGTCCAGGGCGCATTTCGGCTTTCACAATCCGCGCAACCAGTGTTGGCCAAATGGCCTGCCTTTCGTTCTGTCGGCGAACGGCCAGCAGATCTTCGATCGCGGCGATCATCTGACGATGATTTACCGGGTGGATCATCAGGTGCGCACGGTGCGCATGAATGCGTCCCACCCGGCGAAAGTCACGCCGTCCTATTACGGCGATTCCGTCGGCCATTATGAAGGCGACACTTTGGTGATCGACACAATCGGCATCAAGCCCGGCCCGTTCGCGATGATCGATTGGTTCGGCACGCCGCAAACGCCCGCGCTGCATGTCGTCGAACGCTACCGGCTGGTCGATTACGATCAGGCGAAAGAGGGTGTGACGCGCGCGAACAAGGACAATGTGCTGCCGCAATTCAACAATCCGCCGGTGGTCGATTTCAATTCGCGCGGCAAATGGTTGCAGCTTCGCTTCACGGTCGATGATCCGAACGTCTTCGCAATGCCGTGGTCCGCGACCGTGACCTTTGGCCCGTCGCTGCAGGGTATCGGGGCGGGGGCCAATCCCTGGCCGGAAGATGTCTGCGCCGAAAATCCGCACAAATACGGCACCGAAGAGGATGTCCAACTGCCGACGGCCAAAATCGCCGATTTTTAGGACGTGTACAGATCGTTTGCAAATTTACCGCCGTTCCTGCTCCAATCTGGCGACAGGCAAAGCCAGCCGCCGGCGGGAAGAGCAATTTTGTTGCGGCCGGGCTACATTGATACAACCTGAGACAATCTGACTCTTTATGGCGATGCCAAGTTGTGGCAACTTCTGATTGTTGACCGATCATGGTCAATATACCGGGGGGTATCCATGAATATGGTTAGAGTTGCAGGGCTGTTCGCCCTGGGCGTCGCTTTGTCTGGATGTGCGTCCGTCATTGAAGGAACGAGTCAGGTAATTACGGTAAACACCAACCCGTCTGGCGCTGATTGTTCGCTGAACAGAATGCCGGAAGGTGTCATCGGGCGCGTTACGGGAACACCATCTGGTGTGACGATCCGAAAAACCAAATATGACATTACAATCAAGTGCAACAAACCGGGCTACCAGGAAGCCACCTATTTGGACCATTCGGGCGCGGCCGGCGCTACGTTTGGAAATATCGTCTTAGGCGGCGGCATCGGTTGGGCCATCGATTCAGCCTCTGGTTCGGACAACAAATACGAGAGCCCGGTCAATGTTTCGCTGGTTCCTTCATCGGCGGCTTCGGCACTAGCACCCGCACCCTCTGGGGCGCCCGGTAGCTAAACAAAGGCGCATATTTTTCAAAATCGAATGCGCATTGAGCGGCTGCCGAATGTGTCGGCAGCCGCTCAAGTGAGGCTGTTTCATAGTCAAAAACTTTTCAATACCGAATTGCGAAGATTGAGGGTTAGCTCACTCTGCCCCGATTTTCTTATTGTATCGTGTCTATCCATTGGGGAAAGCGGAATTGCGGCGGAGGGTGCCAAATCGCCCGCAATCTCATCTCTAGTTCCCACCGATTGATCTGCGGAAACGCTGAAAGTTCCAAAACTGGTACTGACGGGGGTGATACGTGGCAAGGCGACTGGGAAACACCTTGGCGAAATGGGAAGTCGCTCTCGTCAAAGCCATGCTGACGAAGAAGTATGTACCACAAGACATTCAGGCATACTTTTCACGACCAACCCGCTCCATTAATCACGCTCGCATTTCTGAAATACGTGATGAAAGGAAGCACAAGAATGTCAAAGCCGCATCCGATGCGGACCTCGACACTTTCCTAGAGGCATGGCCCAACATTGACCCCGCAACCGGACTTCACCTGCAAAGTGATGAACTACTTGTCAAAGCCAGGGAGGCGATGATTGCGGCGGTTCACACATTTAATAGCGCGGGTCTCTATTTCCGGGCGGAGCTTTTTATCGTCACCAGTATCATTGCCTGGACCTATTTGCTTCACGCTTTCTACAAACGAGAAGGCATCGACTACAGACATAAGAAGGGAGGCGTCGTCCAAACGACTGCGAGCGGCGCTGACAAATATTGGGAACTTAGCCAGTGCCTAGTCCATGCGGCTTGCCCGCTGGAAAAGGGAATAGTCAACAATCTGAAATTTCTAAGTGAAATTCGTCATGAGATCGAACATCGGTCTACCAACAGAATCGACGATGCCCTGAGCGCGAAACTTCAAGCCTGCTGTATCAACTTCAACGATGTGATCAAAAATCTGTTTGGCAAACAGTTCGCCCTCGAAAAGCGCCTGCCGATAGCGCTGCAATTTGTAACATTTGATGGATCGCAGAGAGCTAGTCTGATTGGCGCGGAACTTCCGGCGCACATTGCCACTGCCATGGACAATTTCCAGGGCGCACTGACGGACGAAGAACAAAAGGATCCGAAATTCAGGTATCGCGTGGCATTTGTTCCGAAGGTGTCCGGGAAGGCCTCGCATGCTGATCTGGCCGTCGAGTTCATTAAGCCGGGAACGCCGGAAGCCGAAGCAGTGGAGCGGGTACTGTTGAAGGAGGTCGAACGACCAAAATTTCTTCCCACCCAAATCGTTGCAAAGGCAAAAGCTGCTGGCTATCCCTCATTTATGATGCATGACCACACTCTGCTTGCGAAACAGTTGGATGCGCGTAATTCCGGAAAGGGCTACGGCGTCTCGGTCGCCAATACTTGGTACTGGTACCAAAACTGGTTCGACAAGGTGATCGAGAAACTTGCAGAAGGTTGGACGCGCCCTAGAGCCGCCTAGCCCCAGGATTTCGAGATCATGCCAGATCGCGCGAATTCCAATATCGACGAGCGAGATTCCGTTCTTCCCCACGCCGTGCGCCCGGGCAATCGCTGCCGAATACGTTGACAGGGAAGCGATTCGCAGCCGTACGGCATCTCCCTGAATGAGATTCCCATTCCTAAATCTATGCATTGAAACTGCTGGGACGGGCGTGACGCTTAATGCACCGAAACACACCTTTATTGCACCGGTATTTTTGGAGGCTTCCGCGTGAAATGTCAGGAATTACAGCAGCTTGGCATCTGTTCGCCCGCCGAAACCGGGGGAGGGGGATACCTGAAAAATCGTATGATTGACATTTGATGATTTAATGATGATATAGATCGGCGAGTGAGATTTCGGAGGTTCTCATGTCCAAGTTCGGAGTAGGCGTCGGCGAAGATTTCCCCGTCGTCGAGCCGCCTGCACCGCGTCCCGAAAGCGAGGAGGAGCGCGCCCAAAGGCTGCGCCATCAACGCCAGCATCACATGCTGCACATCGCCACGCGCATCGCCTTTCTCGCGCTGATCGTGGCGTTCATCGTCTGGATGTTCGTGCCTCATCCGTATACGGCCGGTCCCGCCGGCTATGGGCCTTACGGCTATGGCTTCCACCGTCATGTCTTCTTCCCGTTCTTTCCGCTGTTGCTGATCTTCGTGCTGGCGATGGCGTGGCGCCGCCGCTGCTACGGCCCCTATCGTCATTGGCACGAGCACCGGCATTACGACCGGCGCGAGGAGGGTTAGATGCACGGACGCTATCGCCACGGCCATGGGCCTGGCCCGCGCTCCGGCTTCGTGCCGGAAACGGAAACCACCGAGCGCGCCACCACGCGGGTGCAGCTGGAAATGCCGCCGCAGGCGATGGAACGGCTGCAACGGCTGAAGGAGCGCACCGAAGCGGCCTCTTATGCCGAAGTCATCCGCAGCGCGCTTCGCCTGTTCGAAGCCCTGGTCGACGAACACGAAAAGGGTTCGGAATTCGCGCTGAAGCGGCAGAACGGCGAAACGCTGGCTTATAAGATTTTCGTCTAAGGGACGCGTGGCCGATGACGAAACGCCCGCTGGAATGCGTCGCCGCGCCATCGCCGAATTTCGATGCGCGTCCGAAGGCCACGCCGGTGGACATTCTGGTGCTGCATTACACCGGCATGCAGACGGCCGCCGAGGCGATCGCGCGGCTGTGCGATCCGGACGCCCAGGTCAGCGCGCATTACACGGTGGACGAGGACGGCACCGTCTATGCCCATGTGCCCGAGGACTCGCGGGCCTGGCATGCGGGGGTGTCCTATTGGGCGGGCGCGCGCGACATCAATGCGCGCTCGATCGGCATCGAGATCGTCAATCCGGGGCACGCGTTCGGCTATCGCTCGTTTCCGGACCGCCAGATCGAAGCGGTGATTGCGCTTTCGCTCGATGTGTTTGCGCGCCATCCCATTCCGCCCGAACGCGTGCTCGGCCATTCCGATGTGGCGCCGGCGCGCAAGCAGGATCCGGGCGAGCTGTTTCCCTGGGGCGCGCTGTCGCTGGAAGGGGTGGGGCTGTGGCCGCAGACGCGCAAGCTTCGGCTGGATGTTCCGTTTGCGGATGGTTTGCGCGCCTTCGGCTATGGCATGCGCCCCGATGTGGATGTGGCGGATGACACCGTGATCGCCGCGTTTCAGCGCCATTGGCGTCCCGCGCGCATCGACGGCGTGGCGGACCGCGAGTGCGAAGCCATTCTCGCCGCGCTGCTGCAAGAGATTGACTTAACCCGCTAACGCACCGACATTGCATTCGTCAGATGGCCGGATGGCCGCTGGTCGCTCGCAAGAGGGGCTGGAGGAAAGTCCGGGCTCCACGGAAACACGGTGCCGGATAATGTCCGGCGGAGGCGACTCCAGGGATAGCGCCACAGAAAAAATACCGCCTAAGGCCCTCGCGGGTCCGGCAAGGTTGAAATGGTGCGGTAAGAGCGCACCGCGGGTTCGGCAACGAAACCGGCACGGCAAGCCCCACCGGGAGCAAGACCAAATAGGGACGGCAATTGGCGTGTTTTCGCGTCGTCGTCCGGGTAGGTCGCGCGAGGCGTCCGGCAACGGACGTCCCAGAGGAATGGTCATCCCTCGGTTTTTCGCCGAGGACAGAACCCGGCTTACAGGCCGTCTGACATTACATCCACCGCCGCACGCGGCTTGTATATTCCGTATACAGATCGCCGTGCTGGCGCCGCATCTTCGCTTCCTCAAACGGAATGAAGAGAATGTCGCAGATCAGGAACACCAGCAGCGGCACCAGAAAGAACGGCAGCGTCCCCATATAGAGCGCAATGCCCAGGCTCATCAGCACCAAGCCGAGATACATCGGATTGCGTGTGAAGCGGAACGGCCCGCCGGCGACCACTTTCTTGTTCGTCGCCGATGCCGGCTCGATTTCCGTGCCTGCGGTAAAGAATTTGCTCACCGCCAAGGCTGCGATGACAATGCCTGCCGCGCCAAACAGAATCGCAGCTGGCGTTGAGCGCAGCACGATCACGCGGCCCCAGCCGAAAGTCCGCTCGATCAAATAGGCGGCCAGCAACAGGCCAAGTGTCCAAACCGGCGGCGGAACTTTCAGGTACCATTGCGGTGTCGCAGGCGCTGCCATGGCGATGCCTCCGTTTGGTCGCATTCCATATAGACGATCAGGCCCTAAGAAAAGGAACAGATGAAGAACAGGTGATGACTGGGACGGTAGCCTCGATTATTGTATGGTCGAGTTGTTTTTGCTTCGTTCTAGTAAAATAGTAGTCGAGCATAGAGACGAGACCAAATATTGTGACCGCCAGAGCAAAGATTGTCGGCCCAAGTCCATAATTTCCCTGTGTTTTTCATTGACGTGGGGGAAATTCCCATGCTATCCCATCTGATCCCATGCGTCGTCGCGTGGCGGGTCGGCCTATTCGGAAGTGCCGATCGCGCGCATGGGTTTCAGGGGGCGCAAGCACCAAACCGTGCAACCGTTTGTCTCCACCACCGTCAACAAGCTCGATGCCAAGGGCCGGGTCAGTATTCCCGCGCCGTTCCGGCAAATTCTCGCGCAGCAGAATTTGCGCGGCTGTTATTGCTTCCCTTCGTTTGTCTTTCCGGCACTTGAGGCGTTCGGCGAGGATTTGCTTGCCGATTTCCAGAAGCGCCTCGGCGCGGTCGATCCCTTGTTCAGCGAGGATTACGACGCGCAGGCCCAGGCCGTTGTCGGCGAGACCCAGCTTCTGAATTTCGACGATGAGGGGCGCGTGCGCCTGCCCGATGAATTCCTGGCGCACGCCGGTATCAAGGACCGGGTCCTGTTCGTCGGCATGATTCAAAAATTCCAGATCTGGGATCCGGAGCGCTTCGAACCGATTCGCCGCGAACGTATTGCGCGGGCGCGGGCGACGCGCCTTGGCACGGGAGGGGCCGGATGAGCGGCGCCCATGTCCCGGTCATGCTGGACGAAGTGATGGCGGTGCTGCGGCCGCGCGACGACGCGATCTATGTGGACGGGACCTTTGGCGGCGGTGGCTATTCGGCGGCGCTGCTCGCGTCTGCGAATTGCCGCGTCTTCGGCATCGACCGCGATGCGGCTGCCATCGCGCGCGGACGGACGCTCGCCGAGAAATTCGAAGGGCGGCTGACGCTGATCCATGGCCGCTTCTCCGAAATGGACGAGCTGCTGGACGCCCAAGGGGTCGAGAAGGCCGATGGGGTGGCGCTCGACCTCGGCGTCTCTTCGTTTCAACTGGACCAAGGCGAGCGCGGATTTTCCTTCAGCAGCGACGGCCCGCTGAGCATGCGCATGGACGAGACCCGGGGCGAAACCGCGGCCGATCTCGTCAACACTCTTCCCGAAGAGGCGCTCGTCGAAATCCTGCGGGAATATGGCGAAGAAAAGCGTGCCAAGGCGATTGCGCGGGCCATTGTCGCGGCGCGGCCCCTGACCCGGACCCGCGAGCTTGCCGAGATTGCCGAACGCGTGCTCGGCCGCAATCCGCAAAAAATTCATCCCGCGACGCGGACCTTCCAGGCGCTGCGCATCGCGGTGAACGATGAACTCGGCGAACTCGAACGCGGGCTGGATGCGGCCGAGCGTGTGTTGAAACCGCATGGCCGTCTGGCGGTCGTGTCGTTCCATTCGCTGGAAGACCGCATCGTGAAACATTTCCTCACCGAACGCATGGGGCGTGCCGGTCATGGCTCGCGCCACGCGCCCGAACAGGCGCCGCGACATGCGCCGACATTCGGCGCGGTCGGCAAGAATCCGCAAATGCCGCGTGACGAAGAAGCTCGCGCCAATCCCCGCAGCCGCTCTGCCCGGTTGCGTGCTGCCGAACGCAATTCCGCGCCGGCCTGGAATCCTTTGCCTGCCCATGGAGAGTTCGAATGATCCGCACGCTCAACTTTGCGTTCATTGCCATCACCAGTCTGGTTTGTCTGGGGGTCTACCGCACCGCGGAACACGCCCGAGTCGATCAGGCGGAGCTGAAGGCCGCGCAGATGGCGATCGTTCGCGAGAACAGCGCGCTGACCGTGCTGGGCGCGGAATGGGCAAGGTTGACCCAGCCCGCGCGCATCCAGGCGCTGACGCAACGCCATCTTGATCTCTCAGATCAGCCCGCGGTCGAGCTGTCCTCGCTTTCGCAGCTTCCGTCCAAGAATGCGCCGTTGGTGGCGGAGGGCGATGTCCGCAACGCGAAAGTGGTGGTGCAAACCCCGTCGGCTCCGCTGTCGACCCCGGCGGTTGCACCGCAAATTCAGCCGGTTCCCACGCCTGTGGCCAGCTTCGCAGCGTTCCATACGGGAACCTGATCCATGCCGAACCAGCCCGCGCGTCCTTCCCTTATCCGCAATCGGATTGCGCTCGCGGCGCTGTTCTCGGCAGTGTGCTTCAGCATCATCGCAGCCCGGCTCGTCGACGTGATGGTGTTGGGCTCCGGACATTCCGGCAGCACGGTGGCGACGCTCACCCATCCCATGCGCGCCGATCTGGTCGATCGCAATGGTGTGCTGATTGCGCGCGATCTGCCGGTCAGCGATCTTTATGCGACTCCGAGCGCGTTCTGGGACACCGGCGAAGCCGCCCGCGACCTCGCGGAGGCTACCGGCGCCGATGCTGCGCATCTGAAGGAGGCGTTCGCCGCGAAGCGCGGTTACATCTTGGTGCAGCGGGGGCTGACGCCGGACCGCCGCGATGCGGTGATGCATCTGGGGTTGCCGGGCCTCGTCTTCGAAGAAGGCTATAAGCGCTATTATCCCAGCGGGCGTATCGTTTCGCATGCGGTGGGGCAGGTCGATACCGATGACCATGGCGTGTCGGGACTCGAGCTGGGATTGGAAAATCGCCTCAAGGGCACGCGCGGTGCTCCTCCGGTTCAGCTCTCCATTGATATGCGCGTGCAATATGTCCTGCAGCACGAAATCGAAGAGGCCGCGCGCAGTTTCAGAACCAAGGCCGCCGGCGGCATCGTCCTGAATGTCCACACGGGCGAAGTTCTCGCGCTCTCTTCCATGCCGGATTACGAGCCGAATGCGCGCAAGCTGGAAGCGGGCGATTCCATCCGCAACCGCATGACCCAGGATGTTTATGAACTGGGCTCGATCTTCAAGATATTCGCTTTCACCGAAGCCATTGAAGAGCACACAATCACCCTCGACGAACCGCTCGAGGTCGGCAAGCCGCTTAAGCTTGGACATTATTATATCCATGATTTCGAACATCTGGGCCCGACTCTGCCCGCCGCCATGGTGTTTGCGGAATCCTCCAACATCGGTACGGCCCAGATCGAGATGCGCTCGGGGCCGCTGAAGCAGAAGCCGTTCCTGAAGAAGCTCGGGCTGCTGGAGCCTTTAAAGACTGAGCTCCCGGAGGTCGCATCGCCGCTTTATCCGAGGCATTGGGAGGTCGTGGAAGCTGCAACCATCGGCTACGGACACGGCATCTCCGTCAATCCGCTGGCATTTGCAGCCGCTGCCGCGAGTGTCGCCAATGGCGGTACTGCCATCCGCCCGACCTTCCTGAAGAACGAGGAAGTCCAGCATGGCGAGCGCCTGATTTCTGAGGACACCAGCCGGACCATGCGGCAACTCCTTCGGCTTGTGGTCACCGATGGCACGGGCAAAGCTGCCGATGTGCCCGGCTACAATGTCGGCGGCAAAACCGGCACGGCCGAAAAGGCCGAGAACGGCTCCTACGCCCATCACGAGCTGATCTCGTCTTTTGCGGGCATTTTCCCGATCGATGACCCGCAATATCTCGTTTTCATCATGCTGGACGAGCCGCACGGCAACAAGCAATCAGGCGGATTTGCCACCGGGGGCGCCACAGCGGCCCCCTATGTGGGCCGGGCCATCGCGCGGATCGCACCGCTTCTGGGCGTCCGCCGCAACGATACGTTTGCCGCGGCAAATCCCTGAGATTTTCACAATGGAACCATAATCAAGGACGAGTGTTGGGTGCGGTGGGAGAGACGGACATTGTGGGTACGGGCGTGCAGGAGTTCCGCGGACTCACGGCGGACAGCCGCGAAGTGAAGCCCGGATTCCTGTTTGCGGCTCTCTCTGGCACCCGAACTGACGGTGCTCGTTTCATCGAAGATGCGGTCAAGCGCGGAGCGGCAGCAGTTTTGGGGGCCCCGCAATCGGCGGATCTCGCCAAGAAGCTCGGCGTTCCATTCATCGCCGCATCCAATCCGCGCCAGCGCCTGTCGCAGATGGCGGCGGCGTTTTACGGGGCACAGCCGCGCGAAATCGCCGCCGTAACGGGCACAAACGGCAAGACATCGGTCGCTTCCTTCCTGCGGCAGATTTGGAGCGTTCAGGGGCGGCGGGCCGCGAGCCTGGGCACCATTGGTATCGATTCACCGTCGGGTCATGTGTCCCTGGGCCACACGACCCCCGACCCGGTGCGGCTTCATTCCGAGCTTCTCAGGCTGAAGCAGGAGGGTGTCGACCATCTCGCGCTGGAAGCATCGAGCCATGGGCTGGATCAGTATCGGCTTGATGGAATGGAGATTTCCGCAGCAGCGTTCACCAATATTACCCGCGACCATTTGGATTATCATGCGAGCTTTGCAGATTATCTCGCGGCAAAGCTGCGACTGTTCAAGGAGTTGCTGAAGTCGGGCGGTGCAGCGGTGGTGAATGCCGATGCCGAACATTCCGAGGATTTCATTGCTGCCGCGAAACGCCGCGGATTGAAGCTTTTTACCGTGGGTGTGCGTGGTGATGATTTGCGGTTGATCTCGCAAATTCCGCGCGCGGACGGTCAAGAACTGACCGTGTCACATCAGGGGCGCGAGCATAAGATTGCGTTGCCCCTGGCAGGATCGTTTCAAGCCTCGAATGCGCTCGTCGCAGCGGGCCTTGCGCTTGCGCTCGG
This sequence comes from Micropepsaceae bacterium, assembly GCA_036264295.1. Lineage (GTDB taxonomy): Bacteria > Pseudomonadota > Alphaproteobacteria > Micropepsales > Micropepsaceae > CAIYRG01. The sequence goes on from DATARE010000346.1 coordinate 10,392, forward strand.
GGACGATCCGCAATCGGTGTTCGGCGCTCTCGCCACCCTCAAAGGCGCACCGGGCCGGCTCGAGCTGGTGGCACGCACGCAAAAGGGCGCGCCAATCTATGTCGATTACGCCCACACGCCCGATGCCATCGAAACGGTGCTCAAGGCGCTCCGGCCCCATGTCGCGGGACGGTTGCACATTGTGTTTGGCTGCGGCGGCGATCGCGACCGCGGCAAACGCCCGTTGATGGCCGCCGCCGCGCAGCGTTTCGCCGACAGTGTCATTGTCAGCGACGACAATCCCCGCTCGGAAGACCCCGCCGCGATCCGCCGCGAGGTGCTCGCCGGAGCACCGGGCGCGCAGGAAATCGGCGGCCGTGCGGAAGCGATTCGCGTTGCGGTCGCGGGGCTTGGCGAGAACGATGCGCTGGTGATTGCCGGCAAGGGCCATGAGGATTACCAGATCATCGGAAGCGAGGTGCATCCCTTCTCCGACCGCGACGAAGCCGTCAAAGCCGCGCGCGCTTTGGGCGGATCGCCGGTGGGTGAAGTTGGAAAAACTTCGCGCGTGCCTCTTTGGACGTCAGACGAAGCCGCCGCCGCAACCGGAGGCAAGGCCGCCGGCGTGTGGTCGGCCTATGGCGTATCCATCGATACGCGGACGATTGAACGCGGCGATCTTTTCGTGGCGCTGAAGGGCGAGCGCGACGGCCATGAATTCGTCGCCGCTGCTATCGAAAAGAAAGCGGCCGCCGCGCTGGTAAGCGAACGGCCCAAAAATGTCGGGCCGGACGCCCCCCTTCTGCTTGTCGGCGACACGCAAATCGGCTTGGAAGCGTTGGGGCGCGCTTCGCGGGCCCGCGTGGCGGCCAAGATCGTTGCGGTTACGGGAAGCGCCGGCAAGACGACCACGAAGGAAATGCTGCGCCTGATGCTTGCGGCGAGCGGAACGGTCGCGGCTTCGGCGGCGTCCTACAACAATCATTGGGGCGTGCCGCTCAGCCTCGCGCGGATGGCGCGCGACACCGCCTATGGCGTGTTCGAAATCGGCATGAACCATGCCGGCGAAATCCGTGCCCTGGTCAAGCAGGTGCGTCCACACGTGGCGCTGATCACGACAATAGCCCCGGCGCATCTCGAATATTTCGGCAATGTCGAAGCGATTGCCGATGCCAAGGCCGAGATATTCGAAGGGCTGGAACCCGGTGGCGTTGCCATCCTTCCGGCGGACAATCCGCAATTCGAGCGGTTGAAAGCGCATGCGCTGGCGGCCGGAATTGGGCGCATCCTCACCTTCGGCACATGTTCGGGCGCGGATGCACGCCTGGTTTCGGCCGAGCCCGATGGCGAAGGGCAGAGACTGACCGCGGACATTGGCGGAGCGCAGCTTGTCTTTTCGGTTGGAGCGGCCGGTGCACACATTGCCATGAATGCCGTCGCCAGTCTGCTTGCTTTGCGCGAGTTGGGCGCCGACATGAAAACCGGCGCGCAGGCCCTGGCGGGGTTCGCCGCGCTCAAAGGGCGTGGTGCCCGTTTCGCAGTCGGCGATATCGAACTGATCGACGAAAGCTACAACGCCAATCCCGCTTCGATGGCGGCGGCGCTCGATCTTCTTGGCCACACCCAACCGAAAGCGCCCGCCCGCCGCATCGCCGTGCTGGGCGACATGCTGGAATTGGGACCGGACAGCGCCGATCTGCATCGCGGTCTTGCGGATTCCATCGCGGCGGCTCACGCGGATTTGGTGTTTCTATGCGGAGCCCACATGGCAGCGTTGTGGCAGGCGATTCCGCCGCATTGCCGCGGTGGCTATGCCGAGACGTCTGCGGCGCTCGCGCCGAACCTGTTGGAGTGCCTGCGCGCCGGCGATGTGGTCCTCGTTAAAGGCTCCTTCGGCAGCCGCATGTCCGTGATTATCGACGCGCTCAAAACGCGCCAAGCCGCAACGGCTTAGGGGGAAAGCGTGTTCTACCAATTCCTGGTGCCTTTGGCGGACGAATACCGGGTTTTTAACGTGTTCCGGTATCTCACCTTTCGCACCGGCGGTGCGATGATGACGGCGCTCTTCCTCTGTTTCGTCATCGGGCCCGGCTTCATTCGCTGGTTGAAGATCAGCCAGGGCAAAGGCCAGCCGATACGGCTGGATGGTCCACAGCGCCATATCGTGGAAAAGCAAGGCACGCCGACCATGGGTGGGCTGCTCATCCTGGTCGCGATGGTGGTGGCGACATTGCTGTGGGCCGATCTTTCCAATCTTTACGTCTGGGCCGTGTTGCTGGTGACGTTGTCTTTTGGGCTGCTTGGACTGGTGGACGATTATTTGAAAGTCACCAAGCGTTCGGCGGATGGCGTGAGTGGCCGCATGAAGTTGCTGTTCCAATTCCTTGTCGCTGCGGCCGCGACCTTTTTCCTGATGCGGTTACAGGCGGTGCCGTTGACCGGTGCTGTGGCTGTTCCGTTCTTTAAAGGCGTCTTGATCCAATTGGGCTGGGCCTTTGTGGTCTTTGGCGCCCTCGTGGTGGTGGGCGCATCGAACGCCGTGAATTTGACGGATGGGCTGGACGGTCTGGCCATCGTGCCGGTGATGATCGCCGCCGGGACGTTTCTGTTGATCGCCTATCTGGTAGGCAATATCCGGTTCGCCGATTACCTGCAGATCAACTACGTCGCCGGCACCGGGGAGCTGGCGATTCTGCTGGGCGCCCTGATCGGCGCGAGCCTCGGCTTTCTCTGGTTCAACGCGCCACCGGCCATGATCTTCATGGGCGATACGGGATCGCTGGCGCTTGGGGGCGTGCTGGGCGCAACCGCCGTCGCCGTAAAGCATGAGCTCGTGCTTGCCATCGTGGGCGGTTTGTTCGTGATGGAAGCGGTGTCCGTGATGGTGCAGGTGATTTCCTTCAAGACCACGGGCAAGCGCGTCTTTCGCATGGCGCCCATTCACCATCATTTCGAGCATCTCGGCTGGCGCGAACCCACTATTGTCATCCGGTTCTGGATCATTGCCGTGATCCTCGCCCTGGTCGGTCTCTCGACCCTGAAATTGCGCTGAGGCCACGATGATCGAAGTCGGATGCTTCAAGGGAAAAACAGTGGGCGTGTTCGGGCTGGCGCGCTCGGGGTTGTCGGCGGTTCGTGCGTTGCTGGCTGGAGGGGCGCAAGTCTTTGCCTGGGACGACAAGGAAGCGCCGCGACTGGTGGCGGCGCATGAAGGTGCCACGGTTGAGGCTTGGGAAAACTGGCCTTGGGCGGAGATCAAGGCCGTCATCCTCAGCCCCGGCGTACCGCTCACCCACCCGCAGCCCCATGCCGTTGTGGCGCGGGCGCGCGAATTCAAGGCCGAGATCATCGGCGATATGGAATTGTTCGCGCGAACGATGCGGCCAAACCGCGATGCGAAAGGGGCGGCCCCCATCATCGCCATCACCGGCACGAACGGAAAATCCACCACCACGGCATTGGTTGGCCACATACTGCAAGCCTGCGGCTTCGATGCGCAGGTCGGCGGCAACATCGGTAAGCCGGTGCTCGATCTTACGATGCCTGCCCCGAACACGATCTATGTGTTGGAGGTGTCCTCTTATCAGATCGATCTGTCTCCGGGGCTTGTTCCCGATGTTGCCCTGCTCACCAATCTTTCGCCCGACCATATCGACCGGCACGGTACCTTGTCGCGCTATGCGGCGGTGAAAGAGAAATTGTTGATGCAGGCTGCGACAGACGGATATGTCGCGGTGGGCGTGGACGATCCGGACTCCTCGGCCATCTATACCAAGCTCGCGGTCGCACGTGGTGGAAACGCGGTCGCGGTCTCGGTCGGCAAAGCGTTGGGTCGCGGCATCTTCGTTATCGACGGCAAGCTGTACGACGCCTGGGACCAGCCCGCGGTGGCGGTGGGAGATCTCAGAACCGCCGCACAGCTTCCGGGCGCTCACAATTGGCAGAACGCCGCGCTCGCTTACGCGGCGGTCCGGCGGCTGACTCGCGACACGCGCGGCGTCATGGGCGCGATCGTGCGCTTTCCCGGGCTTGCCCACCGTATCGAAGAGGTTGGCCGCATCGGCAAGGTCCGGTTCATCAATGATTCGAAGGCAACCAATGCGGATGCCGCAGCCCGCGCGCTTGCCTGTTTTTCGGACATTTTCTGGATTGCAGGCGGCAAGCCAAAGGAAGGGGGCATTGCCGACCTTGCGCCCTATTTTCCGCATATGCGCCGGGCCTACCTGATCGGCGAAGCGGCCGAGAATTTTGGGCAAACGCTGCAAGGCAAAGTTGATGCCGTTCAATCGGGAACGCTGGATCGTGCGCTTCAAGCCGCGTTCGAGGATGCACAGGCGAGCGGAATCGCGAACCCCGTGGTGCTGCTTTCACCGGCTTGCGCGTCTTTCGATCAGTTTCGGGATTTCGAACAGCGCGGCGATGTGTTTCGAAAGATGGTCAAGACCATGATCGATTCGCAACCATCGTCTTTGCGTAAGGAAATTGCCTCATGACGTTGTCACGTGCCGACAATTCCGGCTTTGCCCGCTGGTGGTGGACGATCGACCGCGTCAGCTTGTTTGCTGTCCTGGCGTTGTTGGCTATTGGCCAGGTACTGGCCTTCGCCGCCAGTCCTGCCGCGACCGGCCATGGCGATGCCGCGGGGAATTTTTCCTATGCGGTGAAACAGCTTGCCTTCGCTGCGACGGCGGTTTGCATTTTGCTCGGGGCATCCTTTCTCACTTTCAAGCAAGCGCGCCTGACGGCCGCCTGCGTTTTTGCGTTGGCGTTGATTGGCGCGGTGCTTGCGCTTCTGTTTGGGCCAAACGTCAACGGCGCCCACCGCTGGCTGGAAATGGGTGGGTTCAAGCTGGAGCCTTCGGAATTCCTGAAACCGGCTTTCGCGGTTTTGGCGGCGGCATTCCTGGCCGACAAGCTTAAGCGGGGGTTCCCCGGCGAAGCGTGGACCCTGGGATTTCTGGCGCCGGCCATTCTGGTTCTACTGTTCCAGCCCGATGTCGGTCAGACCGCGCTGCTCACGACGCTGTGCGTGGCGATGCTGTTCTTTGCGGGCCTGCCTTATTATTGGATCGCGGCCCTTGGCGCCGGCGGAGCGGGGCTCGCAACGGCGGCGTATTTCCTTCATTCGCACGTGCGCGAACGCATCGCGCAATTCCTTGATGCCGGCGGCTATCAGACGGGACTCGCGCTCAAAGCCTTCGAGGCGGGCGGAATTGCCGGTGTCGGCCCAGGTGCGGGCACGATCAAATACCGCCTGCCAGACGCGCACACCGATTTCATTTTTGCCGTCGCGGGCGAGGAGTTTGGCGTCGTACTTTGTCTTTTGATTGCGATCCTGTTCGGCGTGGTGACGATTAGGCTGCTGCTGCGTGCCGCAAGAGCGCGGGAGCAGTTCGCCCAGCTTGCCGGAGCGGGACTGGCGCTTGCGATTGGGCTGCAGGCCTTCATCAATATGGGCGTTTCGCTGTCCGTGCTTCCTGCCAAAGGGATGACGCTTCCTTTGATCTCCTATGGCGGCTCTTCGCTTTTCGGCGTGGCGTTGACCCTGGGATTTGCGCTCGGCCTGACGCGCCAGCGCCCGGTCTTGCCTGAAGAGGCGGCCCGATGAATGCACCTTTCGTGCTTGCTGCCGGTGGGACCGGCGGTCATCTTTTTCCCGCCCAGGCACTGGCGGGAGAGTTGATGCGCCGTGGCCGTCGCGTGATCGTCATGACCGACGGGCGCGGGCACAATTATGGCTCCGCTTTTCCGGGCGCAGAAATCGCGACTGTTCCAGCGGCGACCTTTGCCGGGCGGTCGGCGTTGGGACGCGTCGCCGCGTTCGGGGTGATCGCGTTGGGCGTGCTGACGGCGCTGTTGAAATTGCTGAACCTGCGGCCTCGGGCGGTGGTCGGCTTCGGCGGCTATCCAAGTCTTCCGGTGATGCTCGCGGCCTCCTTCGCACATGTTCCCACCGCTTTGCATGAGCAGAATGCGGTCCTTGGCCGGGTCAATCGCCTGCTTGCGCCGCGCGTTGGGAAGATCGCTGCGAATTTTCCATTCGTCCGTTTTGCGCCCGCCCATCCGGAGCGCGTGGTTTTCACCGGCAATCCGGTGCGCGCCGAGGCGGCTGCCCTGCGAGCCACGCCCTATACGCCGCCCGCAGCCGGCGCGCCGATCCGTCTGCTCATTTTCGGCGGGAGCCAAGGCGCGCGCGCGTTGTCGGAAATCGTGCCGGCGGCGCTGGCACACCTGCCAGAGGAACTGCGCGCGCGGCTCGAGATCACACAGCAAGCCCGCGCCGAAGATCTGGCGTTGGTGCAGGACGCCTATCGCGCGGCGGGGCTGAACGCGGACATTGCCAAATTCTTCACCGATTTGCCTCGGCGGATGGCGTCATCCCATCTCGTGATCGCCCGCAGCGGCGCCTCGACGCTTTCCGAGCTTACCGTGATCGGACGTCCCTCGATCCTGGTGCCCTATCCGCACGCGATGGACGATCACCAGGCGGCGAATGCCGCGGTGCTGGACCGTGCCGGCGCCGCGTGGGTCGTCGCGCAGAGCGCGCTCACCCCGGAGGGATTGGCGCAGTTGCTGACCGAGATCCTGAACCATCCCCAAATGCTGGCCGACCGCGCCGAAGCCGCCAAAGCGCTTGGCCATCAAGATGCCGCCGCGCGTCTCGCCGATCTTGCGGAAAGCCTTGGGCAGAGGGGGGGCGCATGATCCAGCTTGCCGCCATCGATGCCCAGATGCGCGTGCCCCTTTCAATTGGCGCGATCCACTTCATTGGTATCGGCGGCATCGGCATGAGCGGCATTGCCGAGGTGATGAGGACGCTCGGCTATCAGGTGCAAGGATCGGACTCGGCCGAAAGCGCCAACGTCAAGCGCCTGCGCGATTTGGGCATTCCGGTTGCCATTGGACAGCGCGCGGAAAATCTCGGCGACGCGCAGGTGGTGGTCTATTCCTCCGCAGTCAAGCCGGACAATGCCGAGTTCGCGGCCGCCCGCGCGGCGGGTATTCCGATTGTGCGCCGTGCCGAAATGTTGGCCGAGCTGATGCGCCTGAAGCGCTGCGTCGCCATCGCCGGCACCCATGGCAAGACCACGACCACGACGATGGTGGCAGCGCTTTTGGATGCGGGCGGGCTCGATCCCACCGTGGTTAATGGCGGCATCATCAACGCCTATGGCACCAATGCGCGCCTTGGCGCCGGCGAATGGATGGTGGTGGAGGCCGATGAATCCGACGGCACGTTCCTGAAGCTTCCAGCGACCGTTGCCATCGTTACCAATGTCGATCCCGAGCATCTGGATTTCTACGGCGATTTCGACCGCGTGCGGGCAGCGTTCCAAAGCTTCGTCGAGAATCTTCCCTTTTATGGCTTCGGCGTCATGTGTGCCGACCATCCCGAGGTTCAGGCGATCATTGCCCGCATTCGCGACCGCCGCGTCGTCACCTATGGCTTCAGCCCGCAGGCCGACGCGCGGGCGGTGAACGTGTCCTTCTCGCAGGGTGCTTCGCATTTCGATGCGGTCTTCCGCGACCGGCGCAAAGGCACGGAAACCACGCTCAGCGATCTCACTTTGCCCATGCCCGGCGAGCACAATGTTTCCAACGCCCTCGCGGCGATCGCGGTGGCCCGCGAGCTCGGGGTGGGAACGGACGCCATCCGCAAGGCGCTGGACGCGTTCGGCGGCGTGAAGCGGCGTTTCACCCGTGTCGGCGAATGGAATGGCGCCACCATCATCGACGATTACGGCCATCACCCGGTGGAAATTGCAGCCGTGCTGAAAGCGGCGCGTCAGGCTTATTCCGGTCCTGTCGTCGCGATTATACAGCCGCACCGTTACACGCGGCTGCGCGATCTGTTCGATCAGTTCTGCACCTGCCTCAACAGCGCCGATACCGCGATTGTCGCGCCGGTCTATGCCGCGGGCGAAAGCACAATCGAGGGAATCGACCGCGATGCTTTGGCCGAGGGCTTGCGGGCGCATGGGCACAAGCATGTCCTCACCATGAATGGGCCCGAAGATTTGCCCGGACTTGTTGCCCCCCTCGCGAAGGCGGGTGGCGCGATTGTGTGCCTCGGAGCCGGCTCCATCACCGCCTGGGCGGCCGGTTTGGAGTCGGCGCTCAAACTGCAAGGGGCAAAGCCGTGATGGCGGACACCCTTTCCTCGCTGCCCAAAGTGCGCGGCACCTACACCGAACATGCGCCGCTGAAGGATCTCGTCTGGTTCCGGGCAGGGGGCGCGGCGGATGTTCTGTTCCGTCCCGCCGATGTGGAAGACCTCT
>DATARE010000404.1:0-2404 GCA_036264295.1 Micropepsaceae bacterium
ATGATCGATGGCGGCAAGATGATGGAATCGGTCTTCACTGTGGAAGATCCCGGCGCGTTCTATAAGCCGTGGACGGCAATGCGCCGTTATCGCCGCGCGGCGCAGGAGCCGGACGAAGCGCCCTGCGCGGAAAACAACAGCGCGAATCTTTTCGATTATCACATACCGAAAGCCGACAAGCCGGATTTCTAAACGGAGGCTCTCATGGCGCTTGGCCGTGTCATCATCGGTATTGCGGTTCTGGCGGCGAGCGGCGCCTCCGCGCGCGCGGCCGACGGCGCCATCCCGGATTTTTCCGGCATATGGGGGCGCAACACCTTCGACTTCGAGGCTCTGCCTTCGGGACCGGCGCCGATCACCAATAGCTATCGTATGCCAATGGGAGGCGGCGACCCCACCCGGCCGATGGGCGATTACAAAAACCCGCTGCTGAAGCCCGAGGCCGCTGTCATCGTGAAGCAGCGCGCAGAGAAAGCGATGACCGGCGCGACCTTTCCGGACCCATCGACGCGCTGCGCGCCATACAACCCGCCGTTTATTTTCGCGATGCAATTGGGAATGCAGTTTTTGCAGACCAAGAACGCGATCACGATTCTGTACAATCAGGACGACCAGGTCCGTTACATCCGGCTGAACGCGAAGCACCCCGATCATGTGACACCATCCTGGAAAGGCGATTCCATCGCCCATTACGAGGGCGACATGCTGGTGATCGATACGGTGGGGATCAAATCCGATGCGCAGTCTGTGGTGGATCGGTATGGCACGCCGCTGGGCGAGGGCGCCCATGTCGTCGAGCGTTATCGGCTGATCGATGCCGGTGCGGCCAAACAGGCGCAGGCCGAACACGAAAAGGAAGCCGGACGCCTCGGCGGTGCGTTGCTGGCGGATGAAGCTTACGCCAAAGGGGTCGAGCTGCAACTGACCATCGAAAATCCAGTTTATTTCAAACAGCCTTTGCCGGTTCGCGTGACCTATCGCAGGACCATTCTGCCGTGGCAGGAACAGGTCTGCGCCGAAAACGCGGACAATCAATATGCGGTGGCCGCATCGCCGCCCATTCCAAAGGCGGACAAGCCGGATTTTTGAAAACGCCCTTCGCCGGGGATTTTCGTCGTGCCGCTCAATCGAGATAGGTGAGCGGGCGCGCGATCGTTTCCAGGCTCTGCCGCTCGGCTGCGATACCCCACCGCCATTGCACCATTGCCGCGCCGATCATCAATATCGCGCCCAACAGATAGCCGCCGAAAACGCCCACCCGCGAGCCCGTGTCGATGATCGCGCCAAACAGCCACGGGCCGGCAACGCCGCCATGCCAGTGCCAATCGCGTAGAAAAACGCGATGGCCAGCGCGCGAATTTCGATGGGGAAAACTTCGCTCACCGTCAGATAGGCGGAACTCGCCGCCGCCGAGGCAAAAAAGAAAATGATGGTCCAGCAGAGGGTCTGCGTCTCCGCCGACAAAAGACCGAGGCTGAACAGATAGCCGGTGGCGGCCAGCAGAATTCCGGAAATTGCATAGGTGAAAGCGATCATTGTTTTGCGGCCAATCGTATCGAACAGTTTTCCGAGCGTCAGGGGGCCGAGGAAATTGCCGGCCGCGAACGGCAAGATGTACCAGCCGACATTCTCGGCGCGCACGCCATAGAAATCCGTCAGGATCAGTGCGTAGGTGAAGAAAATGGCGTTGTAGAAGAACGCCTGCGCGGCCATCAGCGTAAGGCCCACCAGCGTACGCCGGCGATAGGTGCGCAGGAGCGTTCGCCCGACTTCGCTCAGCGGCGTGTGCGTGCGGGCGCGCAGCCTGGCGCGCGGTATGGGCGGTCCCGCCAAGCCTGCCGCGCCGCCGAACGAGGATTCGATGTCCCGCAGAATCGCTTCGGCTCGCTGCGGATGTCCGTGAATCATCAGCCAGCGCGGGCTTTCGGGAATCCATGTGCGCATCAAAAGGATGATAAGGCCCAATGTCGCCCCGATCAGAAACGCCAAACGCCATCCCACATCGCGGCCGAACAGTGCGGGATCGAGCAGAACCAGCGAGCCCATGGCGCCCAGCGCCGCACCAATCCAAAAGCTGCCATTGATGATGAGGTCGGTGCGGCCGCGGTAACGCGCGGGAATGAATTCCTGGATGGTGGAATTGATCGCCGCATATTCGCCGCCGATTCCGGCACCGGTGAAAAAGCGGAACGCGTCGAAGCTTGCCGCATCCCATGAAAGGGCGGTGGCCGCTGTCGCCACGAGATAGACCGCAAGCGTCACGAAGAACAGCTTCTTGCGCCCGGCCCGGTCGGTTAGCCAGCCGAAACATGCCGCGCCCAGAACGGCGCCGGCCAGATACGCGCTGCTCGCGAATCCGACATCGGCATTGCTGAAACGCAGAACCGGGCTTGTCTTCAGCGCG
>DATARE010000409.1:0-3301 GCA_036264295.1 Micropepsaceae bacterium
CAAGATCGATCAGTACACGGATGCGGTGCGCGATGTCGAGCGGCGCATGCAACTGGCGGAGAAGCAAGACATCCACGCGCTGCCGGTCGGCAGCCCCGTCGGCGCCCCGGAAGTCTTCTCCGATTATTTCAAACTGATGGCCGATCTGATGGTCCTGTCATGGCAGACCGACATGACGCGCGTCATCACCTTCCAGATGGGCCATGAAATGAGCGGCCGCGCCTATCCCGAACTGGGATTTGGCGATGCCCATCACCCCTGTACGCATCACCAGGGCGATCGCGAGAAGCAAGTGAAGACCACGCAGATCAACGGTCTGCACACGAAGATGCTGGCCTATTATCTCGGCAAGCTGCGCGACACCAAGGATGGCGACGGTTCACTGCTCGATCATTCGATGATCCTGTACGGCGCGGGCCTCAGCGACGCCAATCTGCATCTCTATACCAATCTGCCGATCCTGCTTGTCGCCGGCGGCGTTGGCGGGATCAAAGGCGGCGTGCACGTCAAATATCCCAACCGCACACCGATGACCAATTTGCTTCTCACCATGCTGGACAAAGCGAATGTCCCTCACGTGGACAAACTCGGAGACAGCACGGGCCGGCTGGCTTTGCCGACGGTGAGCGCCTGACACCATGCGACGAGGGGCTCTGCGAAGATGGAGCCCCTCACAATTCCGTCTAACGGAACACGGTCCACAGCGGGAGAATTGCAATGAACACAAGAGCAACGATTCTGGCGGCCTTGATTGGATCGACAATTCTTGCAGGCGCCGCGTTGGCGCAAGGCGCAAGCGACATGTCGCTGGCGACCGCTGCGAAGGACGGCGACCGTGCCGCCGTCCAGACCTTGTTGAAGGGCCGCACGAAGCAAGAAATGGCCGGCGCGGAAGGAACCACTGCACTGGTCTGGGCGGCCACGCGCAATGATTTGGCGATGGCCGATCTTCTGTTGAAGGCCGGCGCGAATGCCAAGGGAGCCAACGAATTCGGCGCAACCGCGCTGTACGCGGCCGCGGAGCAGTCCGATTCCGCTATGGCCGTAAAGCTGCTGGCGGCCGGTGCCGATGCCAACAAGCCCCTGATGTCGGGTGAGACGCCGCTGATGGTGGCGTCCAAGCGGGGCAACCTCGAGACGGTGCGGGCGCTGCTGTCGGGCGGCGCAAATCCCAACGCGCAAGAACCCAATGGCGGACAAACCGCGTTGATGTGGGCGCTTTCGGGCAAGCAGAGCGCGGTCGTCGACGAATTGGTGAAACACGGCGCCGATGTGGAACTCGCTTCAAAGAGCGGATTCACCCCACTGATGTTCGCCGCCCAGCAAGGCGACGCGGACAGCGGGCGCATCCTCCTTCACGCCGGTGCGAAACCGAACATCGCCCAGCCGAAATCAGGGTTGACGCCTTTGCTGATCGCCAGCGCCATGGGCAATGCGAAGGCCGTAGACCTGCTGCTGGACAATGGGGCCGATCCTAACGCGGTGGATATGAACGGCTATGCCCCGTTGCATAAGGCGGTGCGGGATTCCGATTACGGAATCGACGTGGAAAGAAAGGACGCCGTCCTGGCCATCGTCAAATCGCTGCTCAAGCACGGTGCCGATCCCAATCTCCGGATCAAGCAGGACAAGTCAAAGGCTGCCGCCGAGATCAAAGCCGGCGCGAATGCCTTCTACGGGAAGCGCACTGCCGTCACGGTGACGGAAATTGTTCTCCAAGGCGCCACGCCGCTGGTGCTGGCTGCAGAGGTCAACAATCTTGACGTGATCAAAGCCTTGGTGGAAGACGAAGCCGATCCCAACATTCCCACCGAGTCGGGGACGACGGCGCTGATAATGGCGTCCGGTGCCGGCACCGACGTGCAGCGGGCCCGCGAACCCGAGGAGCGCGCGATGGTGGTCCAGACCGCGAAATATCTCGTGGACCATGGCGCCGACGTGAATGTCGCCGGGCAATTCGGCTGGACCGCGCTGCATGCTGCTGCCTATCAGGGATTGAACGACGAAATCGAATTCCTGGTCAGCAAGGGTGCGAAGATCGATCAGATGGACAAGTTCGGACAGACGCCCTTGAGCATTTCGATGTCCGTCCTCACCAAGGATATCGGCGCCCGGCGGCTTCAGATCCCGCGCCGGTTCCGTAAGGAGACAGCCGAGCTTCTCCTGAAATTGGGCGCCACCCCGCTCAAGAAATCCGGAGTCGTGGTCGTCCTTCAGCGTTCCGGGGACGATGTCTCGGCTGGCAAGTAAGTCCCGCTGCACACAGTTAGCGATTGACGAAAATGACGGCCCGCCGGCAACCCGGCGGGCCGCTTTCGTTCCACTCAGATGGCTCCCAGATGCGCGGTCAATCGGCCCGCAACAAGAACGACGCACCAGACGAGAAGGGCCGCGGTGCCAAGTGTAACGCCGCGCGCAGAGGCGGCACCCGTGGCGTCCCAAAAGACGGCCTCCCGTCTGATTGTCCGGTAAAAATACAGCGTCAGAACGATGCCGGCGATCACCAGCAAGAATTTCAGCACGAATGCGAGGTCGCTGGAATATTGCGTTGGCTTGGCCATCCACAGCACGAACCCGCTGACGAATTGCAGCACGACGGCAGCCCAGATGACGGGAAACAACCGCTTCAGCACAGTGTAGGGAAGCATCCCGAACAATCCGAACAGCCTCAACCCGATGATCAAGGCGAACCCAATGACGAGCGCGGTCCCGAACGCGTGAAATGTCAATGCGAGCGGCCATCCCCATAGCTCGCCACGCACCCAGGAAGAGAACTGCGACCGTTCCAGCCATTCGAGCACTGCCCATCCCCCGCTTGTTATGCCTGTCGAGCTTTCACGCCATCAGAGATAGGGCAGCAACCGGCCGAAAACGATCACCCCAACCCACGCCAGCAGCGCCACAGCGGCAACCCATTTGGCGGCTGCCGGCGCGTCTTCCCCCGCTTTGACGTTCCAGAGCCGATCCGACAGCGAGAAATACAGCACCGCGACTGCGCCTATCGAAATAAATGCGATCTTCGGGGCAAATCCAATGTCGCCCACCACGTAACGGTAGCTATCGGCAAGCATCATCAGCATCCCGCTGACGACGTTCATCAACACGCCCAGAAATCCGAGCACGAGTATTTGGTGCATGGCCGCAAAGGGGGCCGATTTCCAGAAGCCCAGAACGCGCAGCACGACCGCGAACGCGGCTCCGAATATCAAGCAATATCCGAAGAAATGCACGGTTTGCCAGGGCACGAACCAGATCATCTCCTTCATCAGCGATTCGAGGCTGGATGAGATGCCGGCATTGT
>DATARE010000488.1:0-2326 GCA_036264295.1 Micropepsaceae bacterium
TGCGTTTCCGCCCCGCCGCTTCGCTGGAAGAACGGCTCGCCCAATGCCTGGAATGGCATCGGGCGGCCATGCGGCACCAGTGAATTCTATTTGTCGGTCTTGGCCGGAATCGTGCGGCGTTTGACGACCCCACGCGATTCCAAATTCGCCACCGCATTGTGAAGCGCCCCGTAAAGCTCCATGGCAGCTTCGAGCGGCAATACCACGCGGGCGCAAACGAAACGGCCGGCGCCAGGCGCCTGACGCACCGGACGGCGCGCCGCGAAGGTCAGATGAAAATTGGGACCCACACCATACAGGCCGAGAAAATCGTCCGCGAATGTTTCCTTCACGGAGGCATCGTCCACCACCGGCGGTTTCTGATTGGTCTTCTCGGTTTTTTCCGCTTTCGTCGCCATAACTGCATCCCCTCGTTTTAACAGCGCAGGAATGTCGTCCGAATTGCGCCTTTGGCGCAAGTCATCGCAGAGCGAAATTGAATCTTCTGATTAACACGGTAACACTTTGGCGGCGGACCTCGTACACCGCTTCATAATCACCGCGCGGCCAGGTTTCGGCGGTGCGCTTCTTGCCGATGAACAAAAGCAATTGCGCTTTGTCGCCATCCAGCGGCGGTCTTTCGGTACGGGCGAGCAGACCCGCCGGCCCGCGCAAGGTCATGATCTGGACATCTCCCCCCTTCAGGCCGATAGACCGCACATAGGCGATGATGTTGGGACTGTCCGTAGCCGGAGAAATTTGCGCGGCTTTGCCCGATTCCACGTCGTCCATGGTAAGCGGCGCAGGGACAAAGCCGGCATTCACAATATCGGGCGAATGGTAGGCAAGCTGAGCGGCCGCCGGCTTCGACCAAAGGGACTGTCCACCACCGCAGGCACCTGCCTTGGCATCGGGAGCAAAGGGGTCGACCTTTTGGCCATTGTGCCGGACGGAAAAATGCAGGTGTGGAAACTCTGCCTCGCCGGACATGCCGAGAAGCCCCAACACAGTTCCTCCGTTCACGGATTGCCCGGTTTTGACCCGCACCGAACCTTTGGCCATATGACAATATTGCGTCTCCCAGCCGCCGGGATGGATAAGCACAACGCCATTGCCGCATTCGCGCCCCTCCACGCTGGCAAGGCCGGCGATGCGCACATTCACGTCCTCCACACCGTCGCGCATGCCCCGTACAACGCCGGGTGCGGCGGCGAGCACTTCGATGCCTTTTTGTTGGGCAGTCAGCGTCGGCGCGCGCAAGTCCACACCGTCATGGCCGTTATAGCTCATCGATCCGCAGCGATAATCCTTCGCGCCAGGTCCGGAATCGTGATCGAAATATTGCTGAATGAAGCAGGTCTCGCCGACGCGGCAGGCAAGCGGAAGCTCCAATGCAGGCGGCGGTTCGGGTTGGGCCGGCAATGGTGTCGCCGTGGCCAGCAAAATCGGCGCGGCGATTGTGAGAACGTTTCGAAACTTCATCGGCGCCCCCGAAAGAACGGCATGACTTTCGCCGAACCAGCCCTTATGAAACAATCCCGTAGGATGAAAGGTTAATATTTCCGGACCTATAGTGAGGTCGCGAAATACCGCTTTCGCCTTACGTTTGGCGGCGGCAACGCCGGTCGGGGGGACTGAATCGATGAGCCATTTCCGTGGCCTTCTGCTTGCTTGCGCGTTGGTGCCGATTGTCGTCTTGGCCTATCCGGCTGGGGCGATGTCGTTGAAAGAGGCGCTCGCAACGGCCTATTCCACCAATCCGCAAATCGAAGCCGCCCGCGCCAATGCCCGTGCCGCCGACGAAGAAGTCGCCAAGGCAAATGCGGGCTGGCGCCCAAGCCTGAGCGTTTCTGGCTCGCAAGGCTATCAGCACGTCACCACCGACCAACCTTCCCATTCCGATGCCGACCGCGATCAATTGAACGGCACGGCGACGCTCAGCGAACCGCTTTTTCGCGGCGGCAGGACGGTAGCGGAAATCCGACGCGCCAACGCACTCGTGCGCGCAGCCCAGGCCCAACTCACCAACGCCGAACAGACGGTTCTGCTCGACGGAGTTACCGCCTATATGGACGTGGTGCGCGACACCGGCAATGTCGAATACCGCCGCAACAATGTGCAGGTGCTGGAAGATCAACTCAATGCCAGCAACATTCAGCTGAACGCAGGCGCGATCACGCAAACCGATGTGCAGCAAACCCAGGCACGGCTTGCCGTTGCGCGCGCCGGCCTTTCGGTTGCCGAGGGTCAGCTCGCCACCAGCCGGGCGCGCTTCGAGCACGTGATCGGCCGCCCCGCCGAAATGCTGGAGGCGATGCCGCCGCTGCCGCAATTGCCAGGCACATTG
>DATARE010000304.1:0-2172 GCA_036264295.1 Micropepsaceae bacterium
AGACCGAAGCTGCGAGCTGTTCGATGGCCTTTTGCTCCCGTATGCTTCTTGCTGGATCCTGGACCCACCAAATCATGCGAATCCCGTCGGCTTTGTTGGTCCGGTACGTTGGGACGGAAAGCTGTACGCTGGCGCTGCAGCGGCCGCCGGAACTGCGGGCTTCAGGAGGCCACGACCCATATCGCGCGCGGCCTTTGCAGCCTTGTCGTTCTTCCTCGCTTGATCCGCGGCAGATCGACGCCAGCGGAAGGATCTTCGGCGAGCATCTTCCAGCGAACCGCTTGGCGTAATGCCGACTTCAGGACCGCGTTGGTGTACTCGATGGTCCGCGCCGAAAGCCCGCGCTCGAACATGTGGGCATAGAGGATCTGGATGTCGATTTGTCTGATGGTGCCGATGAGTCTGCTACCCAGCAACGGGCGGATATGCAGACGGAGAAGCGTTTCGTAGTTCCTAAACGTGCTCTCCCTGACCCGCGCCTTGACCACGGTCGTGAGCCACTGATCGAGGAATTGGTTGAGACTCATGACTGCGGCGCGATAGACTCGGCCGTTTTCGCGCTGCTGCAGTTTCAAATTGAGGAACCGTTGCGCCTCGCGAAATGGACCGTGAATGGTCTGGTTGTGGTATTTGCGCGTTCCGGTTTCAGGATCGCGCCCAAGATAGACGCGAACGAGCCAGGTGCTCTGTCCACGCACAATAATCTGCCCTAATTTGCGGGCCATACTTCACCTCCGGCCCGCAATGGGGCACACAACCGGCACACCGGGTGCCGGGGAGATCAGGTTTTATCGGAAACGCCCGGTCGGTTTGCCGAGCATAAGTAGATCAGGAAAGAGCCCAACCTGAACGGTCTTGCCGCCGTATAAACGGCGCCGCCTGAGGACAATTTTTGGCAACCATCTTCGGTCCATCCCATTCGATCTTCTGGCCCGCACGCAATGACACGCAGCCCAGCAGGATGATTTCCGTGAGACGCGCGCCGACGTCAAAACGCGAGTAGCACATCTGCGGCTTGTTCGCCTTGATGGCATCGAGCCATTCCAACGCATGCGCCTGACCGAGATTCCCGGCATGCTCGTTGCGAGCAATGCGTTCCGGATACTGCGCCATGGCCGGGTGCTTGAGGTAGTTGACGAATTCCTTCTCGCCTTTCAGCTTGATGAAAAAATCGGTCCCATAATCGTCCGGTGAAAAGACCATGCCTCCGTCGCCAATCAGCAGACAACCGCTATCGGGTAGCGTGCCTTGCAGCGCCACGATATCGGCGGTCAGCTCAATTGGCGGCTTGTTGCTCAGGTCATGGCCGCCACGGGCTACTGGGTCAGGCTGGCCGCCGTCGTACCACCAGAGTGTTACCGCATCGTGCTCAATCTTTCTGTAATGGTGGAAAAGATGCGGATGCTCGAGGGGAATGCGGCCTTTGCGCTTGGGAAAGGCGAAGCGAATTCTGGAGCCGACGGGATACGATTCCCTGCCCATCTGGCCGAAAGGCATCGCTTCAATCTCCGTCGGGTAATCGAGATCTAAAGCACGAAACGGCATATTGACCGTGTGGCATGCCATGTCGCCCAACGCACCGGTGCCGAAATCCTGCCAGCCCCGCCAGTTGAACGGCTCATAGATTCCTTTGCGATCTTTCGGTTTGCGGCTGCCCTTATATGGCCGCATTGGAGCCGGCCCAATCCAGACATCCCAATCTAATGTCGCAGGAATCGGGTCTTCTCCGACTGGACGCGCCATTGCCTGCGGCCAGATCGGGCGGTTCGTCCAGACGTGAACTTCATGCACTTGTCCGATGAGTCCGTCCTGAATCGTCTCCACTGCGCGGCGAAGACCGTCCGCGGCGCTGCCCTGATTGCCCATCTGCGTAACGAGCTTTCTCTCGTGGGCCATTTTCCGCAAATAGCGCGCCTCATAAATCGTTTGCGTCAGCGGTTTCTGGCAAAATACCGCCTTGTTTCTCTTCATTACCGCCGACGCCGCAATGGCATGCATATGATCCGGCATCGAAACTGTCACCGCATCGATCTGATTGCCCATTTGATCCAGCATCTGGCGGAAATCCTTGTAAAACTTCGCGCTCGGATATTTTCTGGTCTGAGTCTCATAGGCCTCGGAACTTGTATCCACATCGCACAATGCGACGATGTTCTCACCGGCGCAGGCATC
>DATARE010000527.1:0-3792 GCA_036264295.1 Micropepsaceae bacterium
CTGGCCGCGGATCGGCAGCGAACGCAGACGCCTGCCGGTCGCCGCAAAGATCGCATTGGTGACCGCCGGTTGGATCATGGTCGCGCCGGGTTCGCCGATGCCGCCCCATTTCTTGCCCGGTGTCGGTGAAATGTAGACTTCCGTCTTGGGCGCATCCTTGAAGCGAACCACGGGATAGGTGTCGAAATTGCCTTGCTCCACGCGGCCGTCCTTGATGGTGATCTCGCCAAACAGCGCCGCCGAAAGCCCATAGATCATACCACCTTCGAGCTGCGTCTCGACGCCACGCGGGTTCACGACGGTGCCGCAGTCGCACACGATGACCACGCGCTCGACCTTGACCCCGCTTTTGCTCACATCGACTTCGGCGATCATTCCGACAATCGAGTCGTAACTCTCATGCACCGCGACGCCGCGGCCTTTGCCCTTAGGCATCGGCTTGCCCCAATCGCCCTTTTCGACCAGGAGATCGATCACCTGCTGGAAATCGGGGCGATGGGCCAGCATGCCACGCCGGAACTCGACCGGGTCTTTGCCGGCCGCGTAGGCCATTTCGTCGACGAAGCTTTCTATGAAAAAGGTGTTCTGGGAGTGGCCCGGCGCGCGCCACGGCCCCAGCGGCACATGCGTGTTCTTGAGGATGGAGATGACGCGGTAGTTCGGCAGTTTATAGGCCGTGTTGATCAGGCCCTGCATCGTCTGCGCGTCGAGGCCGTCCTTCACCGCGCCCGGGTTCCCGCTGCCTGCCGAATTGCGCATATCGAGCGCAATCGGTGTTCCGTCGGCCGCAAACCCCGCCTTGAAGCGGATCGCCGCCTGCGTGCGGTAACGGCCCTGGCGAATTTCCTCCTCGCGCGTCCAGACGAGCTTCACCGGTTTGCCGACCGCCTTGGAAACCGCAACCGCCTGAGCAACTTCGTCGGGCCCCAGCCGCCGGCCGAAGCCGCCGCCCGAGAACGTGTTGTGGATGTAGACATCCTCAGGCTTCATGCCTGACGCCTGCGCGGCCAACGCCAGCGCCGCATCCGCGTTCTGCGTGCCGACCCAAACGTCAACCCGATTGGCCTGCACATGCGCGATGGCGTTGAGCGGCTCCATCGGCGCGTGCGCGATGATCGGCACGTCGTAAGTGGCTTCGAACACCTTGGCGGCCGTGGCAAGAGCGGCATCGACATTGCCGTCGTGACGCGCCACCGCGCCCTTCTGATCGAGGGCATCGATATAGGCTTTGCGGAACTGCGCGCTGTTGGTCGTACCCGCAGCGCCAACCTCCCATTCGATCTTCAACGCATTCAGCGCCGATTGGGCGCGGAAATAACGGTCGGCCACAACCGCAACCGCGTCCTTGAGTCTGACGACTTGAAGGACGCCGCGGCGCGAGGCAATCGCGCCTTCGTCGACCGATTTCACCGTCCCGCCGAACACAGGGCATTTGATGATCGCCGCCCGCACCATGCCGGGGACTTCCAAATCGATGCCATATTTCGCCGAACCGTTGATCTTGAGCGGCACGTCCAATCGTGCGAGCCGGCGGCCAATGAATTTGTATTGATCGGTGCGCTTGAGCGCCGGTTCCTTGTCGAGCTTGATTGCTGCCGCCTCGACGGCCAGCTCGCCAAAACGGAAGGTGCGCCCCGTGGGCTTGTGGGTGACCTGGCTCATGGCCGCGGCGCATTCGGTGGCGGGCACGTTCCAGCGCGCCGCGGCCGCGGCGATCAGGCGTTCGCGCGCGCTGGCGCCGGCCTGCTGGACGATGTCGCCGGTTTCGCGCACCGCGCGGCTGCCGCCGGTGGATAGGCTGCCGTAAACTTTGTTCTCTCGGACATTGCGATTGGCGGACGCGTATTCGGGCGTCACCAGCGCCCAATCGCATTCGAGTTCCTCTGCCAGAATTTGCGGCAGGGCGGTGAAGCTTCCTTGCCCCATCTCGGCGCGGCCGTAGCGGATGATCACGGTATCGTCGGGCTGGATCACGACCCAGGCGTTGATCTCGCCGGGATAGCGCGTGGTGTCATCGTTCCAGGGCCGCACGCTTAAACTTGCCGCCTCGGCCGGAGCGATGCCGACGCCCAGCGCAAAACCGCCAGCAGCGGTAAGCGTGGTGACGACGAACTGACGGCGGGAGAGATTTGTATCGATCGTCATGGTGCTCTCCCGTTTATTTGCGCATCAAGGCCGCGGCGCGGTGCACGGCGCGGCGAAGCCGCTCATAGGTGCCGCAACGGCAGATATTGGTGAGATTGGTGTCGATATCGGCATCAGTTGGATTGGGGTTGGTCTTGAGAAAAGCCACCGTCGCCATGATCTGTCCGGATTGGCAGTAACCGCATTGCGGGACCTGTTCGGTCAGCCACGCCTGCTGGACCGGATGGGTGCTGTCGGACGAAAGCCCTTCGATGGTGGTGATCTTGGCACCTTCGACCGTGCTGACCGGCACCGAGCAGGAGCGAATGGGCTCTCCATTGACGTGCACCGTGCAGGCGCCGCACTGGGCGATGCCACAACCGAATTTCGTTCCCGTCAATCCAATCTCTTCCCGCAAAACCCAAAGCAGCGGGGTGTTGCCCTCAACATCGATCTGATGCGCGGTTCCGTTGACGTTGATATTGACCATGATGTGCTTCCTCGCGCTTCCACCTGGCGTCCGGCCGGCGCGAACCGCGCCGTCTTCGATGCGCTTCAAATAGCACGTCTCGTTCGCGATGGGCAGTCACACGCTGCGCGCCGGCAGCACCGCGCCCCTTGCCGATCTTGGCCAGTTCGAGGAGCGGGCACGGGCGCCGGGTTGGAAACCGACCAGCCCAATAATATTTTGATTTGTCTGGCCTTTGAGACATTGCCCCGGCATGCGCATTCATGCTGCCGTCCCCTGGGTGTCGAACGGTCACATGACCTAAGCGTCAGAAAATGGCCGACAATTTGTTTCCTTTCCCTTCGCGAAAATTGGATCACGCGTGACCATAGCCACCGTTTCAAAGCCGGCCTCAACGCATCCCGGAATCGTTCACCTGGCATTGGCCCTTGGCGGGTTTGCCATCGGAACCACCGAATTCGCGACCATGAGCCTGTTGCCCTATATGGCCGACGATCTTCGGATCAGCGTGCCCACGGCAGGTCACGTAATCAGCGCCTATGCGTTGGGCGTTGTCGTTGGAGCGCCGCTGATCGCAGTGATGTCGGCGCGCCTGGCGCGGCGGACATTGCTCGTCGGGCTGATGGTGTTTTTCGCTCTCTTCAACGGCCTGTCCGCTCTCGCGCCCAGCTATGATTGGATGATGTTCTTCCGTTTCATGAGCGGATTGCCGCACGGTGCATATTTTGGCATCGCCATGCTCGTTGCGGCATCGCTGGTTCGGCCGGACCAGCGCAGCCGGGCGGTGGGGCGGGTCCTTCTTGGCCTGACGGTTGCAACCATTGTCGGCGTGCCGCTCGCCAATTGGCTCGGCCAGGCGGTCGGGTGGCGATGGGGTTTCGCTATCGTTGCGCTGCTGGCGCTTGCCACTGCGTTATCGGTGGCCATTCTCGCGCCGAACCAAAGGCCCGATCGGGACGCAAGCCCGCTGCGCGAATTGGGAGCGTTGAGACGGCCACAAGTCTGGTTGACTCTCGCTATCGGCGCCATCGGCTTTGGCGGGTTGTTCAGTGTCTATACTTATCTCGCCGACACGTTGCTGGCGGTGACGCATGCGCGCGAGAGCTTGGTGCCGCTGGTCTTTGCGGTGTTCGGCGCCGGCATGATGACGGGGCTGGTGGTGGTGCCGCGTTTCGCCCATGGCCGGTTGATGCGCACAG
>DATARE010000533.1:0-1523 GCA_036264295.1 Micropepsaceae bacterium
GTTCCGGCCCGCCGCGCAATCCAGAAGCGACGCCATCCTCGAGCAGGTTGCCGCCTTGGCCTCGAATCGACCGTTTCAGCCGCAAGCGGAGTGTCGAGCCACCGGTTGGATAGCCGTCACATGATTGAAATATGGGTTCAGGAGGGGGGAGTTCATGCGCTGCGGTGTGCCTTCAGGCCCGGTTCTCGCGCCCTTGCGGGCGCCTCGGTGGTGGCGCCCGCGGACAACCAAACCGGACAGGGGTTTGGTCTGACCAACGGTGTTGCGCGCACGACACTGGCCAATGCCATTCAGCGGCAAATCCAGCGTTCTTCCTTCCAATTGCGAATGATTTGCAATAAGGCTGGGGGAATAGAATGGCACCTTTCATTGATTCAGCGTTTGACCGCAACGATCGGCAACCCCGAACCGGCGACTTGATTTCTTTGACGGCACGCGCCCGCATGATTGCAGAGATGACCAAAGTGACTGCCGGAATGTTCGCGCTGGAAATATTCAAGCCATGAATCGCTGTCGCCGATCCTGGGAACGCGCATTAGCTGGCGTGGCCTTGAGTCTGCTCGCGCTCGATGGCGCTGCGGGCGCGGCGGATTTGCCGGTCAAGGCGCCGGTTTTCAAAGCCGTTTATGACTGGACTGGATTTTATCTCGGCGGCCATGGCGGCTATGGCGGCGGCAGTCTTGGTCCCGGCACCAATCCGCTTCCTTTGCAGGGCGTATTCCTGCCGCACAGCGTCACCGGCCTGATCGGCGGCTTCCAAGCGGGCTATACTCGTCAGTTCTCAAATCACGTCGTGCTCGGCGTCGAGGCAGACGCTTCGTTCCCAAGCCCAATCGACCGCCCGGCACTGGCACTGACGCCCTTCAACGCGGCGATCGACTACACCGGAACTTTGCGCGGCCGCGTCGGCTATGCGCAGGGAATGTGGATGCCCTATCTCACCGGCGGCTTCGCATGGGGTCATACCACCCTGATTTTCAACGACGACCGCGGAGATATCGACTCCAGGGTCGGGCATTACCAGACCGGCTGGACCGCGGGCGCCGGCGTCGAATTTGCCGTGAGCGGCAATTGGAGCGCCAAACTCGAATATGATTATATCGACCTCACGCGGCGGATGTACGATTTGAGCGGCCTCGGACTGCCCGGGATCGACGTCGATCCGCGGATCCATCTGCTCAAATTCGGCCTCAACTATCACTTCGGCGAAACGCCATGGACCGCGATGCCCAGCGGCAAAACCGGGTGGCCGGAATCGGATCAGTGGAATGTCCACGCGCAAACGACCTTGCTGCCGCAAACTTATCCGTCATTCCGCTCGCCCTATGCCGGCGTCAACAGCCTTTCCGGCGCGAGCCAGACCCAGACCACATGGACCACAACGGCGTTCCTGGGCGTGCGGCTGTGGCAGGGTGGCGAGTTCTATTTCAACCCGGAGACGGCGCAGGGATTTGGCCTCAGCGGCACGCTGGGCCTGGCCGGTTTTTCCAATGGTGAGGCGCAAAAGGCCGGCTCCGAATTCC
>DATARE010000028.1:0-1687 GCA_036264295.1 Micropepsaceae bacterium
CTTCCGGATCGAGCGCGTAATTGATTCGCGCGGCCACGTCGTAACCAAGGACGACTGCGCGAATGAAGTCTTCGCCGCCGGCATGCGCGCGCTCGGCAGCGGCCAGCGCGGCGGGGATCACCGCGCAGCCGGGATGCGTGCGCGACGGCGCATGCGAATCGTCGGTTTCATCCGCATGCGCCAGCATGCCGTTGGCCAGCGCCGCATGGACCGGCGATGTCAGCAATCGCGTTCCCACGATGGAGGCCTGTCGCACACCACCCAGCGATGCGGCGTAGACAATTGCCAACTTCCCCGGCGGCAGGTTCGTGCCCGAAATCATCGCCGCCATCGTGTCGAGAATATGCTGGCGCGCTTTTTCGGCAATCGGGGCGGGGAGGGGATGCTTGAGCGCGCCGGCGATATATTCGCTCAGCCGGCGCATGGGTGCGCTGATCTCCCGCAACGGCTCGATCACGCTTTCTCCCCCATGCCGCTCGCGGCACGCCTATTGTGTCGCAAGCCCATGCGCCTTGCCAGTATCGACTTTCCATAGCGGGCCGGGACTCCTACATTTGCCGGCAGCGACAGGAGGACTCCATGGCGAAAATCCGGCATCTGGCTATCAAGACTAAGAGCCCCGAAAGACTGGCGGGTTTTTACGAGCAGGTCTTTGGCATGACCCGCATCCATAGCGAGAAGGGTGGCGCCATCTATATGAGCGACGGCTATCTGACGCTGGCGCTGCTGCGCAACCGCGGCGAAGCCACGCCCAGCGGCATCAACCATTTCGGATTCCATGTCGACAACATCAAGGATGTCGAGGAGAGACTGCAGAAATTCGAGGAGCCGCTGGTGCAGCGCCCGGCGAACCGGCCCTTCGCGGAATATCGCGCCATGGATCCGGACGGCAATCTGTTCGATGTTTCCGTGCATGGCTATGACGATGCCGAATTGCAGGCCGATCGCGACACGCGAGCCCGCGAAGCGCGCAAGGATAAAGTGCCGTCTTGAAGATTCCGACGGAGAGCTGCGACGTCATCGTGATCGGCGGGGGAAGCGCCGCCTTCGAGGCCGCGATTGCCGCGCACGAGCACGGCGCCGAAAAAATCATCATGCTGGAGAAGGCGCCGGAAGCGGAATATGGCGGCAATGCCCGCTATTCCGGCACGGGTTTTCGCTTCTGGCACGCAGGCCTGAAGGAAATCCGCGAATTCGTCCCAGGGCTGGATGGTGACTATATCAACAGCCTGCAAATCTCTCCCTATACGAACGAGGAATTCTCATCCGATCTGGAGCGGATGACGCTCGGGCGCATGGACGATGGACTAGCCCGAACGCTGGTCGAGCAGTCCAATGCCGCGGTCCATTGGATGAAGGACATCGGCATCGTCTGGGAACTTCTCAAGGAGCACGCCAAAATCGGCAACAAGCGCTATTTCGAGCGCGGCATCGCCATTCACGTTGCAGGGGGCGGCGTGGGCCAGCTGGAGCAATGGCGCCGCATCGCCGAGGCAAGGAACATCGAGCTGCGTTTTTCGTGCCCGGTCAGCGCCATCCACGGCAACATGCATCGCGTCGAGGGCGTGCGCGTCTGCACGGAAGAACGCGAGTATGATCTTGCCGCCGGTGCTGTCATCGCTTGCGCCGGCGGCTTCCAGGCCAATGCCGAGATGCGCGCGCGCTACCTCGCCGGCAATGCCGATCT